>JAJRCM010000049.1 GCA_028678965.1 Methanomicrobiales archaeon
ACTTCGGTTCCAGATAATTGAGAAGACCGGTATCATAGGCGCTCGTCGTGGTGGCGAGAAGGAGTTTTTCCTTCGGTCCGGATGGTGTTGTCACGACGGGGGTTGGAACAGTGGTTGGACCTGTGGTGATCGTGGGGGTGGGAGTCACCCCAGATGGAGGGGTCGTTGGTTGAATGCACCCTGCTGTGAACAGGATGAGAATAACAAGGAGCGTAACTCCTGCTGTAGCACATAACGTTCTGTTCATGAGAATCACTTCTCCTATACCGTCCCATCTAATTTAATATTTCTATTTAATTTCATTAAAAAGTTAAATCAATTGCTTTACCAACTGATGGTACAGGTGATATACCAGTTCCCAGCGAAACCTTAACAAGCGCTCTCGATAAAATGTTGGCACTAAGTGGAAGCCACTGGACGTAGACACCAGGATGGAGGGACGGCGGAAGAGCCTGGAGGGGGTTCGCACCTCGGTTCAGAACATCATCGACAAAGTCAGGACGGGCGGGGATGCTGCCTTACGGGAATTTGCGAGTAAGTACGCGGAGACCGGAACTGAAGAGGTGTGGGTCACTCCCGAAGAGATTGACGGGGCGTATGACCTTGTTGATCCCCAGCTCGTGGAGAGCCTGATCGAGGCTGAGGCGAGAATCACCCGGTACCATGAACTCCAGCGCCCGCGTGACCTGTGGCTCCAGGAAGTAGAGCCGGGGATCGTGCTTGGAGAGAAGGTCACTCCTCTCGACCGGGTGGGTATCTATGTCCCAGGGCGCCGGGCAGCGTACCCTTCCAGCGTGCTCATGTGTGCCATACCTGCCCAGGTAGCCGGGGTGAAGGATATCTGCTGCTGTTCACCCCCACCCATCCACCCCCTCACGCTGGTGGCCTGTGATATTGTCGGGGTGGAGGAGATCTACCGTGCCGGAGGGGCGCAGGCCATTGCCGCCATGGCACTGGGTACGGAGATGATACGCCCGGTGCAGAAGATTGTGGGCCCGGGCAACGTCTACGTAACCATGGCTAAGATGCTCCTCCGAGAGCAGGTGGAGATTGATTTCCCCGCTGGCCCGAGTGAGATTGCCATCCTTGCCGACGCCAGTGCTCACCCTTCCTTTATCGCTGCAGACATCCTTGCCCAGGCAGAGCACGACCCGGATGCCGGCTGTATCCTGGTCACCACTGATGCGAAACTGGCACTTAAAGTAGGGAAAGAGGTGGAGCGGCTGACATCGATTGCCGAGCGTAAAGATATTATTACACAGGCTCTCCGGAACTCCGGCTACCTGGTAGTGAGTGACCTTGACGAGGGGGTGCAGGCTATCGACCGGATTGCGCCAGAGCACCTCTCCATCCAGGTGTCTGATTCGCTCCCCGTCCTCAACCGCGTCCGCCACGCTGGCGCCATCTTCATCGGACCCTATACGCCGGTGGCGAGCGGTGATTATGCGGGAGGTACCAACCACGTTCTCCCCACGGCCGGGTACGCCACAACCTATTCGGGGCTCGATGTGGCTCACTTCTGCAAGCGTATCTCGGTGGAGATGTTGGATCGTGAGGGGCTTTCCACCATCGCACCGGTGATTGAGGCACTTGCCACCGCGGAAGGGCTTCATGCTCATGCCGATTCGGTCCGTATCAGGCTCGATACGGAGCGGAACGAAGACCAATAAGCCCCCTTTCTCTTTTCAGGATACGCTTATCTCTTCCCCATACAGAGAACACGGTGACTGAGGCGCTGAGATGGGCAATGGGGAGCGACGGGACGAAAAGAAGAAAGCAGAGCTGAAGATCGCGGGAATGACCTGTGCAACCTGCGTGGTCACGCTAGAGAAATCGCTCTCCCAGGTAGAAGGAGTCGCCGATGTGAAGGTCAATCTGGGCACCGAAACTGCACAGGTAACCTATGACCCCTCGAAAACCCGGCTCGCTGACCTTGAGCAGGCAGTTACGGGATCCGGCTATGGGGTGATCAACGAAAAAGTCACCATCAAGGTCGGTGGAATGATGTGTGCCACCTGCGTAGAGACCATTGAGGCCGCACTCCAGGCACTCGATGGGATAGTAGAGGTTCAGGTCAATCTGGGCACCGAGACCGCCCAAGTGACGTATGACCCTGTGAAAACCCGGCTCGCTGACCTTGAGCAGGCAGTCACCGGATCCGGCTATGGGGTGATCAACGAAAAAGCCACCATCAAGGTCGGTGGAATGATGTGTGCCACCTGCGTAGAGACCATTGAGGCTGCACTCCGGGCACTCGATGGGATAATAGAGGTTCAGGTCAATTTGGGAACCGAGCGGGCGTATGTGACCTATAATCCAAAGCTCGTCACTATCATGGAGATGAGAACCGCCATTGAGGGTGTCGGGTACCAATACCTCGGTCTTGAGGGCGAGGACACCGTGAACCTGGAACGGCAGGTGCGGGAGAAGGACCTCAGGGACAAGCGGAACCGCATCATCGTCGGTTTCGGCGTCTCCATTCCTCTGATGGTGCTGATGTATGTGGCCATCCTGCCCCTCCACCTTCTCCATTATGTGATGCTCCTCGTCTCCACCCCAGCCTTCATCTATCTCGGTTATCCCATCTTCCTCGCTGCCTACCGGGCTTTGAAAAACCGGACACTGAATATGGATGTGATGTATTCCCTGGGGATCGGGGTTGCCTACCTGGCGAGTGTACTCGGCACGTTCGAGATCGTCCTCACCCACGACTTCATGTTCTACGAGACAGCAGTCATGCTTGCCGCCTTCCTCACTCTTGGCAGGTATCTCGAGACCAGAGCGAAGGGCAGGACGTCTGATGCCATACGGAAGCTGCTCGGGCTCCAACCAAGAACAGCAACCGTGGCGAGAGGTGGGCGGGAGGAGGAAATACCCATTGAATCGGTCCAGATCGGGGATATGGTAGTGGTGAAACCCGGAGAGAAGATTCCTGTGGATGGGGAAGTTTCTCTCGGTGAGAGCTATGTAGATGAATCGATGATCACCGGGGAACCGGTACCGGTCCTCAAAAGGGAAGGATCGGTGGTGGTGGGGGGGACCCTGAACACCAACAGTGTCCTCACTTTCAGAGCCACCAAAGTGGGCAGGGACACAGTGCTCGCCCAGATCATCAGGATGGTGGAGGAGGCGCAGGGCTCGAAGCCACCGGTACAGCGAATTGCAGATACTGCGGTTAGCTACTTTATCCCCACCGTGCTGGTTATCTCGTTTCTCTCATTCGTTCTGTGGTACTACCTGCTCGGGAACACCCTGCTCTTTGCCCTGACCGCTCTCATCTCGGTACTCGTCATCGCCTGCCCCTGCGCTCTCGGGCTTGCCACCCCCACGGCAATTACCGTGGGACTGGGACGGGGAGCAGAGCTCGGTATCCTGATCAAGCGCGGTGAGGCACTGGAGGTTCCTGGTCGGCTCACCACCGTTATCTTTGATAAGACCGGGACCCTCACGCGGGGTAAACCCTCGGTAACTGATATTATCCCCACTGGCATCACCACCGAAACCCTCCTCTCTATCGCAGCGAGCGTGGAACACAATTCCCGCCATCCTATCGCTGAGGCGGTGGTGAGAGAGGCGGAGCAGCGAGGGGTTCGTATCGATGAGAGCACCTCGTTTGATACCATTGGGGGAAAAGGGGTCAGTGCAACTATCCTGGGTGAGCAGGTCATTATCGGGAACCGGGCGCTCTTCCAGGATAGAGGTATTGTCATCTCAAAGGAGATTGAGATGGCGATTGTCAAACTCGAGGAGGAGGCAAAAACGGTGATGGTGGTGGGGGTAGGGGGATCGATCAGCGGGCTGATTGCGGTCGCAGATACCCTGAAGGATACCACCAGGGCTGCTATCAATGCTCTCAAGGACATGCATCTCACGGTAGGTATGATCACCGGTGATAACCGCAGGACAGCACACGCCATCGCTTCCCAGATTGGAATGGAGACGGTTATCGCTGAGGTGCTTCCTGGTGACAAGGCAAAAGAGGTGAAGAAACTTCAGGAGCGGGGAGAGGTGGTGGCATTTGTAGGAGATGGGATCAATGATGCACCGGCCCTCGCCCAGGCGGATGTGGGGATCGCCATCGGGAGCGGGACCGATGTGGCCATCGAGAGCGGCGACATCGTCCTCATCAAATCCGATCTCCTGGATGTGGTGGCTGCGATCCAGCTGAGCCGGAAGGTGATGTCGCGAATAAAGCAGAACCTGTTCTGGGCATTTGCGTATAATACCGCCCTCATTCCCGTAGCAGCGGGGGTGCTCTATCCCTTCTTTGGCATCACCTTCCGGCCGGAACTGGCGGGCTTTGCCATGGCATTCAGTTCTGTCACGGTCGTTTCTCTCTCCCTGATGCTCAAGGGTTATATACCCCCGGTACGGAAAAAGGTCATATGAGGTGCAATGCATGGCAATCGATCCCATCTGCAAGATGACCGTAGATGAGAAAACGGCAAAATTCACCAGCCAGTACAAGGGCAAGACCTACTACTTCTGTGCCCCGGGCTGCAAGAAGAAGTTCGACACCGATCCGGAGAGATATGCGAAATAGAGAGCCCGAAATAAGTCGGTGATACCTTTTTTGACCTCGTGGAACCGGTCCCATCCGTAGAGGGTGGACTCTCCCGGAAAATTGATCACGGGATTGGATACATCCGTCCATGAAACGGTCTCAGCGGTGACCTTCGAGATGTTCACGAAGAATTGTCCCAGGGCGGTACTTCTCAGCAATTCCCAGGGCAATAGACCGGAGAGCGGCGTGCTCTTCCAAACAATGGACCGGTGGTGGCGCCTTCCGGAGAATGGATGAGGAATTTTCGGTGATCTGTATCAGCTCCGTGGCAATCACTATCTGGAGCCAGAGGAGATCCCGCAGCATCTCCTCGAAATTTGATGGTGGAACCGGATCCATGATACTATGTCATCCGATTCAGGTATATGGCTGATGATCCTTGAGGGAATATTTTTTGGACCAGGGAGCGAGCTAGCTCTGAGCTGAGTGTGGTGACTAATACGAGCATACCGGAGACCTATCTCGAACGAATCCGAAGTCAGGGCAGGGATGCAAACCCGTTTTTCCAGATGATGGGAATTGAGGTCACCTCCGCAGGAGAGGGCGAAGCATGCCTCTCCATGGAGATACGGCCTGATATGCACAATGGGGTCGGCTGGCTTCAGGGAGGTATCTTTACCGCCCTTGCGGATGAAGCGATGGCCCTCGCCCTCTATACCCTCACCTCCAGGGAGGAAAAGATTGCCACCGTAACCGAAACTACTACGTTCATCAAGGGGGCTCGCCATGGCATGGTTGTCACGATGGGGCGGGTGGTGAAACGGGGGAGGAGGGTGGCGTTCACTGATGGAGAAGTGAGAGAGGGAGGACCGGAGGGTGACCTCCTTGCCCGGACGAGCGCTGCGTTTATAATTCTCAAGTGAGCGCAGATCAACCCTTATTCGTCACAGAAGGGCCGAAATTCACCGATATGCTCGATTTCTGATGGTGGGATTAATAATCTTGCATGATCAATGTTTCTCCATCGGCTGAGGTCGGCGTGAAATATATCATTGTTACCGGCGGTGTGATGAGCGGGCTGGGGAAGGGCATCACCACCGCATCCATCGGACGGATCCTCAAGAACAGGCACTATCACATCACCGCAGTGAAGATCGATCCGTACTTGAATATCGATGCCGGCACCATGAATCCCGCACAGCATGGAGAAGTGTTCGTGCTGAGTGACGGGAGCGAAGTTGACCTTGACCTGGGAAATTACGAGCGCTTTCTCGATATCAATCTAAACTCCTCCCACAACATCACCACCGGCAAAGTCTACCGCAACGTGATAGAGAAAGAGCGGCGGGGTGATTACCTGGGAACCACGGTCCAGATCATCCCCCACATCACCGATGAGATCAAGAACTGCATCAAGAGAGCCGCCCTGCAGCAGCTGGAAGGTGGTGTATCCGCCGATATCTGCCTCGTGGAAGTAGGCGGAACGGTGGGTGACATTGAGAGCATGCCCTTTCTGGAAGCGGTTCGCCAGATGCGGGGGGAGCTCTCTTCCTCTGATGTGGTCCTCATCCATGTCACTCTTGTACCGGTGGATACAATGGGTGAGCTCAAGACCAAGCCTACCCAGCATTCGGTGAAAGCACTCCGTGAGGTTGGAATCCAGCCGGATATTATCGTGGCACGGAGTGTCCGAACCACCGACCGTAGCACGAAGAAGAAGATCTCAGCATTCTGCGATGTCGCTCCAGAAGCAGTCATCAGTGCTGCAACGGTACCAGATATTTACGAGGTGCCCCTGGAGCTGGAACGTGAGGGGCTCGCTGATGTCCTCTGTGAGCGCCTGAAGCTGGAGAAACGGGAGCCGGATATCTCGTGGTACACCACGGTGATGAGACAATACACCGGCAGCACAACCGTGGCCATCGTCAGCAAATATGGCATTGAAGATGTGTACATCAGCATCAAGGAAGCCCTCAAGCATGCAGGGAGGGCACTCTCCACTCAGGTGGAGATTCTGTGGATGGATGCAGAACAGCTGGATGTAGCTGCGCTTGAGAGGGTGGATGGGATCCTCGTACCAGGAGGATTCGGTTCAAGAGGGGTAGAGGGCAAGATTGCAGCGATCGAGTACGCCCGCACCCATTGTATTCCCTATCTCGGACTCTGTTTTGGATTCCAGCTCGCAGTGATTGAGTACGCCAGACACGTCGTTGGCTGGACTGATGCCACCAGCCAGGAGATCGGTGGCGGACGTGAAGTCATTGCACTTCTTCCCGAACAACAGACTGTCAGTGGGCTGGGAGGGACCATGCGTCTCGGTAATTACCCGGTGAACGTGAAGGAAGGTTCGGTACTCCATGGTCTCTACGGGAGATCAGAAATTATGGAGCGCCACCGCCACCGGTACGAGGTAAACCCTGTGTTCCTCCAGGAACTCGAGAACGCTGGCCTCATTTTCTCTGCTTACAACGGGGACCGGATGGAGGCCTGTGAGATGGCGGGCCACCCCTTCTTCCTCGCCACCCAGTTCCATCCTGAATTCACCTCCCGTCCGGCACGCCCCTCGCCCCCATTCATCGGATTTGTGGAGGCTTCACGCCATAGAAAACAGGAAAGAGGACGGTAGGGGCGCATGGTGATGGCTCTCTCGTTCATTGAACAGGCAATACGAGAAATTCAAGAAGAGGCAGGTGGAGACCGGGTGGTCATGGCCCTTTCAGGTGGTGTGGATAGCTCAGTCTGTGCCGCCCTTGCCTCGCGGGCGCTTGGGGACCGGCTGGTCCCCATCTACATCGATACCGGGCTTATGCGGAAGGGTGAGACTGACCGAATCCGACAGCTGTTCGGTCACCTGAATCTTCAGGTAATCGATGCCGGAGAAGAGTTCTTCCGCGCTCTCCGGGGTGTGATCGACCCGGAACAGAAGCGGAAGGTCATCGGAGAACGTTTTATCCGCATCTTTGAACGAGAGGCACGGAAGGCGGGAGCAAAGCATCTGCTCCAGGGGACCATCTATCCAGATCGGATTGAGAGCCAGGGGGGGATCAAGAGCCATCATAATGTGGGGGGTATGCCGCTCTCTATCGAATTTAAACGGGTCATCGAGCCATTGAGGGACCTGTACAAGGATGAGGTGCGGAATGTGGCAGGAGCACTGGCACTACCTCCCGAGATCCAGCACCGCATGCCATTCCCAGGACCAGGTCTCGCGGTTCGGGTACTGGGCGAAGTAACACCAGAGAAGATCGCGATTGTGCGTGCCGCAAATGCCATCGTAGAGGATGAGCTGGTGGAACAGTACCGCCCCTGGCAGTGCTTTGCCGCACTCCTCGGTCTGGGGACCGGTGTAAAGGGGGACAACCGTATCCACGGATGGATTGTCGCTGTCCGGGCAGTGGATTCGCGTGATGGTATGACTGCCGATCCGGTGCTCCTCCCTCACCAGGTGATGGGGCGGATTGCCTCGAGGATCACGTCAGAGATACCAGAGGTGGCGCGGGCGGTCTATGATATCACCCCCAAACCCCCTGCCACGATCGAGTATGAATAGTGAATGTGAAGGATCATGAAGGAAGCGTTCGATTACCGTGCTGTCGAGAGCCAGCACTATATGCCCGTTTTCAGCCGGACGATCAAACTCGTCCGCGGAGAAGGGGCGAAAGTATGGGATGATACCGGAAAGCAGTACATCGATTGTGTGGCCGGGATAGCCGTCTGCAGCACCGGCCACTGCCACCCTGAGGTGGTGAAGGCCATCTGTGACCAGTGCCGCACCCTCATCCACTGCTCGAACCTCTATTATGTCCCTCACCAGAGCGAACTTGTTGAACGACTTGCCTCTCTCACCGGCATGCCCCGTATTTTCCTCACCAACTCCGGTACCGAGGCGATGGAAGCGGCACTCAAACTAGCCCGCATTACAACAGGGAGAAAAAGATTTGTCGCCTTTACCCACGGGTTCCACGGAAGGACGATGGGTGCGCTCGCCGTGACGCATAAACCCCCCATCCGCGAACCGTTCGATCCGCTCCAGCCAGAATGCGCTTTCGTAGAATATGGTGACCTTAAGGGACTGCGGAAGGTGGTTAACCGCGAGACTGCCGGGGTGGTAGTGGAGCCAATCCAGGGTGAAGCAGGGGTGATCATTCCCCCGGACGGGTTCCTGGAGGGGGTGAGGGAGTGCTGCGACCGCAATGGTACCCTTATGATTGCCGATGAGATTCAGACGGGCATGGGACGTACCGGACGGTGGCTCACCCTCCAGCATACCGGGGTAGAGGCAGATATCGTCACCCTCGCCAAGGGTATTGCCAGCGGCTTCCCCATGGGTGCTCTCCTCTCCCGGGAGGGGATCACCTTTAAAAAAGGCGAGCATGGGAGCACCTTTGGGGGAGGGCCTGTTGCCTGTGCTGCAGCTCTTGCCACCCTTCAGGTCATTGAACGGATCCTTCCTGATGTCGAACGGAAGGGTGCCCTTTTCAGGAAGGGTCTGGCGGACCATAATCCCCGTGTGATGGGGCTGATGATCGGTCTTGCTGCCGGCGATCGGTGCCCCACCATCCAAGCATATTGTGCTGATAAGGGGGTCCTGATCAACTGTGCCGCTGATGGGAACCTTAGGCTCGTGCCACCATTGGTCATCAGCGACGAGGAGATAAGGAAGGCAGTGGAGGTACTCAATGAGGCCTTCGGGTAGGGCCTGTTTCAGCGGGAACGGCTATGTGTACGCCACTAGGGCAGAGGAGATAGCAAAGGAGCAGGGTATTAAGCGTATTGCTAGGCTTGCCAGCAATGAGAATCCCTTCCCTCCTTCACCAAAAGCACTGCAATGTGCGGAAAAGGCACTTCAAGAGGTCAACCGGTATCCTCCGGAAGTGCACCGGACTCTGGTGAAGGCTTTCGCAGAACGGTTTGGGTACCCCTCTGTGGTTCTCGGCAACGGGATGGATGGAGTCATCGAGACCGTACTCCGCACGCTCATTGACCCCGGAGACCGGGTGGTGATCGCCCAGCCTACCTTCTCGTTTTATGGGGTGGCGGCGACTGCTCAGTCTGCGTCCGTCGTTTCGGTTCCCCGGAGATCTGATTTCTCGGTGGATATACCAGCGTTCATCAGGGCATGTCAGGATGCAAAGCTGGCCTTTCTGTGCACCCCAAATAACCCAACGGGAACATTCACCCCGCTGGAAGAGGTAAGGGAGATTCTTGACGCAACTGACACTCTCCTCTTCCTTGATAATGCGTATATCGAGTTTGCCGCTGCTGATTACCTCGGCCTGATGCAGGAGAATGACCATCTGATCATTGGGAGAACCATGTCAAAGGCCTATTCCCTGGCCGGCCTGCGCCTGGGGTATGCCTTCGTGCCTGCATGGTTCGAGACGTCCTATCTCCGCGCCTCGACCCCCTTCGCGGTGAACCGTGTGACGGCAGCGGCTGCCGAAGGGGCACTCTCTGACCAGAGCCATGTGACCCGCATCGTCACCCATGTACGGCACTGGCGGCGGAGATTCCTTGAAGAATGTGGGAACCGTGCCTACCCTTCGGAGGCGAACTTTATCCTCATCGATGTTGCTCCTCTCAAAGGAGATGAGGTCATGGAACGTCTCGCTGCACGGGGGATCATGGTTCGGTCATGTGCAAGCTTCCCCGGGCTTGGTGATCACTTCATCCGGGTCAGTGTGGGGGAAGCGTGGGAGAATGAGCTCTTTCTGCGTGAGATAGCAGTATTATGATGTACGGTATCACCGGAACACCTGGAACGGGAAAATCCTCGGTGGGAACTGAGCTCTCCTGCCGCGGCTACCAGGTGATACATCTGGTAGATACGATCCAGCCCTACATCATCGAACAGGACCGGGAAAGAGGTACAGCGGTGGTAGATGAAGAGCGATGGGCAAAGGAATTCATCCCCATAGATGGGTTCGTGGAGGGACACCTTGCCCACTATCTTCCCTGTGACCTGATCATCGTCCTCCGCTGCCGTCCCGATGTCCTGGAGGCGCGGTTGCGATCGAGAGGATATGCCTGGCCCAAGATTCGGGAGAATGCAGAATCAGAGGCTATGGACCTGATACTCTCACAAACAGCGGTACGATTCGGGGATGGCCGCATCCATGAGATTGATACCACCCATATCACCATACAGGACGTTACTGACCAGGTGGAACGAGTCATAACGGGAGCGGATCCGCTGGTGTATGGGACATTAGACTGGTCAGAGTACCTGGAGTACTACGTATGACCCTGGACCGCTATCGTCCGCTCACCGGTGATCTCCTCCGACCGTTTGTCAGGCTCTGTATCTGGGCAGGCATCCACGCTGATGTCTTCAGCGTCCTTGCCTTTCTCGCTGCGGTCGCAGCGGGCGGAGCGTTCTACTGGGGGCTTGTGGCCCCTGCTCTCCTCTGCGTATTCCTGAATGCACTTTTCGATGCCCTGGATGGTGCACTCGCCCGTGCGATGAAGACCGCAAGCCTGCGGGGTGATGTGCTCGATCATGTCCTGGATCGGTACGCGGATATTTTTATCCTCACCGGGATTTTTGCCGGAGGAGCGGCGACCTGGCCGATTGGCGTGTTTGCCCTCACCGGTGTACTGATGTCCTCCTACATGGGCACCCAGGCCCAGGCAGTAGGGATAGGACGGTACTATGGAGGGGTCCTGGGGCGTGCAGACCGGCTGGTACTGATTCTCATCGGGGGTCTGCTGGACCTGTTTCCCGTCCCTCAGCTGCTCTCCCTTACCTTCCTCGGCTGGCTTCTTCTCATTTTTGGGGTGCTGGGTCACTATACAGCAGTCCAGCGGTTTGCCCACATCTGGAGAAAAATGAAGTAAGAAGGTTCAGCGCGTCCGGGCGTAAATGGTGGTGAGAGAACCAACGAGCAGTACGCCCGTCGCTACCATCAGAAGAGGGAGCGAGAACTCTGGCCGGAAGGCGAAGAGTGTGTAGTAGCCGGCAACAAAGCCCACTATGAAGGTGAAGAGACCCCATCTCCCTATAACGAAGGAGTAAATGAGGGGACCAATGATGATGGGCAGCACCATCAAGGCGAGCAGGTAATCATTGAGATTGAAATTTTCGACCAGCGCGGTCTGGGTCTGGAGGACAATAGTGCCGTATAAAAAACCCAGGACGGAACCTATGATATCTGCCTCTGTGGGAATAGTATACCGCATGCAGAAGCCACCCACGATAGAGGCAACATAGAGTTTGGTGAAAGCGTAGGCATACTTCATGGGGCCCCTCCATTGATTATTTATTAATATTGTATAATAATATATAAATTATTCTATTATTTTTAAAACATAATTTTATCATAAAATAATAAATTAAAATAAAATTATTATAATATTTTCATTTTATTTTAAAATAAATTATTTTATAAAATAGCAAAATTAATAAATGAATAATAAATATATTAATCTTTTTTAAAACCAGTGGTCGAGAGTCTTCTGCCCGAAGCTCACACCCAGTTTCTCCAGAGCGGTGTTGACCCGTTCCAGCGAGAAGTTGTACCCATCGCAGAGCATACGGCGGATTCCCTCCTGATCCGGGTTCCCCCAGGAAAGGGCGTAGGTATCAGTGACCGGCGGAGAGAGGAAAAAGTTAATAGTGGCGGGCAGGTCAAACCCTGGCTCGTGTTTACTCAGGCTTGCGGTAAATTGACCCTGACGAACATGTTTTAATGCTGTTTTTGCGCCGATACCGTGAATCCCGGGATTAAAGTCAGTCCCTACCAGAATAGCAACCTGGATCAGTTCCTCACGAGTGATACCCAGGCCACCCATAATCTCCTTGAGCAGGATCCGTTCCGGGGAGATGGAGAGGGTTCTTCCCCTGACCTTCCGCTTGCCGCTTACCGTGAGATTACGGACAAGTACCGGCGTACCGAAAAGAAGAGTATCGTAATCCTGGGAGACGGTATAATGTGCATCCCCGCGCTGCACCATATAAGCAGCCTGTGCCTCTCCTTCACTCGGTGCCTGCACCCATGGAATACCCATCAGGCGAAGAAGGTCCTGTGATGATTCTATAACGAAATGATCTATCCTCGATGCCGACCGGGCTTGACGATAGGCTTCTTCTTTATCACCCCGTTCCAGCGCTTCCTGCCACTGGACACTAGCCCGTTCCCGCTGTTCGCGCCGTACCTCAATTGTGGCCTTCTTGAAGGAGGGTGGCTCTCCGTCGAATACGAAGACCGGCTTTATCCCTTTCTCGATAAAATTCAGGATTCTGAAGAGGATACCGGAGAGGTGGGATGTGACCCTTCCCCGTTCATCCATCAAGGGGGTACCATCGGGCTGACGTATAATGGAGAGGAATTGATACAGAGCGTTGTGCGCATCGATAGCGGCGACACCGTGAAGGTTCTCCCATGCCACGGGCGTTTTGTACTCCGCAAGAACGTCACGCAGTGCGACACCCATGGATGATCAAAAGAAGGGTGCGGAAGAGAAGTTTGTTCCGCTATCGGTACATCCGCCGGGAGAGATCCTGTACGATCTCATCCATGTGAGCAACCGTGCTCTCGTATTTTTTGCTCATCATATTGGATATTTCTTCCAGGTTCACCCGCATCGTGCGCTCCCGTGCGATGACACTTCCATCCAGGTGCCGGATCTTCGCCCCAAGTGAGAGAAAGAGTCCGCCCAGAGAGAGCATCATCAAGGTGGCCGCAACGGCAATGGTCAGGTCCTGCCAGAGGCGGAGCACGAGCACGAGTGTGGAGAGCACCATGATGATGGTGAGTGCGATATCCCCGATGATTTCACGAAACTCCATGTTTTTAGATAATAGAAAGGCATTAATTAAACTAACTATATGTAGGATGGTAATTGTATGGAAAATCGGGCGCTTGTGCCACTTTTGGGAATGATGGCGCTGATGGTACTGGTCGAACTGGTAGCTCTCTCCCTCTCCTTGCCCATGGCCGAAGCGGGGTATGCCGCGTTCGAGGACCCCGAGTCCGTTGCCAACCCCCTGGTGTTCATCGCAATCCTTTTAGTCTTCACCCTGTTTCTCCTGATCCTGATACGGATAGGGGTGAAACGGATCATTACCCTGATCATCCTCGCTTCAATATTTTTTACGTTTATCTATACGTTCGGAGCCATCTCTCTGATCTATTTTGGGGGCAGTGACCTTGCGACACTTCTCGCCGTGGGTCTCTCGGTTGCATGCACCGCGCTCCTCTACTTCCATCCTGAGTGGTATATAATCGATACGCTCGGCGTATTGATTGCCGGTGGAGTTGCATCGATCTTCGGGATCTCACTGGGTATCATGCCCGTCCTGCTTCTC
>JAJRCM010000177.1 GCA_028678965.1 Methanomicrobiales archaeon
ACCTTTCAAGAATTCATCGAGGACGGTATGCTCCCCCTGAACGATGATCTCCACACGGTTGCAGGTCTGGAGAAGGACCACCCCCTTGAACCGTTCATGTGCGTTGCACAGGAATGCCCCTTCATCAGGAAATCTGAATGCCTCAATGGCTGCAACATCCGCGTGGTGGTGGCTCAAACTGGCGATGGCGAGGGGGACGGGTGCCGGTTCATCCATGAAGATACCTCTGGTGTACCAGCGTCCAGGCAGACGCTTCGTCCATTTTCAAACAGTCCCAGACCTCAGGATCATTGATGATCTCCCAGAGCACGGATCCCCGCCGTTCGACGGGGAATTCTTTATCCTTCAGAGAGAGTCGTGCTCTCTCCTGCAGGGAGATCATCCGGTCGAAGTCCTTTCCCTCCCGTTCGAGGTAGGTACGGAGATACCTGGCAAAGGCCGGACTTTTCCCGAACGTGGTGACTGCTACACAATAGGCTTTCCCACCAGTGGTGGCGGGAATGATCACATCACCGATTGCACCATCGGCATTATTGCACAGGATACCCATCTCCCGGCAGGTGGCGCCAATACGGTCATTCAACGCCTGGTCAGAGGTCACCGCAACCACCAGGAATGAACCACAGAGCAGGGCCTGCAGCTCGTCCTTTGCCATGGCGCTGAGATCACCTACCCGTCGTTCGACCGCCATCCCGTTGAAATGATGGGAAATGTGCCGGCTGGCTACGATGACATGACTCTCCCCCGCGATAAAAAATCGGGCTTTACGGGCACCGACCTCCCCTCCCCCACATATAACGACAGTTTTTCCCCGGAGATCGATCACCAAGGGAGTCATCACTGTGATATCGATGGCATAACTCATCAATGTGCCTGAATGATACGGTTCTCACTGTTTCTGGCAGCAACTGCCCACGCATGACGATTCGTCAAAATTGCCTTCAATTTGGGGTTTTATTATTCGATACGCTTATTATCTTTTACCCACCATTACATTTGCACGTTGCGCCGATAGTGTAGTGGTTATCACTAGGCGTTGCCAACGCCTAAACCCGGGTTCGAATCCCGGTCGGCGCATCTAAACAATATGTTCGATTCGCGTACATAAAATTTATATATTCGAACGATTTTATTACTAGTACGCATGGCTACGATGTATCGGGAGCGAAGCATCCAGCGAGCCCTGGAAGAAGGGAGGCTCACCCCCCGGGATGCAGAGCTGATCGAGGAGTTTGTCAACGGACTCCGTGCCAAGCGAGGGATCAAGCAGGGCCGGGTCAATAAACTGACCTTCACCCTGGTCGGCTGGAGGCGGTTCATCGACAAGCCCTTTGATGTGTGCACGGAGAAAGATCTCATCCGGGCCATCCCCCTCCTCCGCGAGGGAACCTCGACCCGCCACAAACCCTTTAAACAGAACACCATCTCCGACTTCATCAAAATCTTAAAACAGTTTTATTCGTGGCTCATACGGAATGACTATTCCACCATCAAACAATCCCAGATCGATGATATCTGGGCTCCTTCTCGGGACACCATGGTCCGTACGGTGGATGACATCCTCACGGAGGATGAGGTGAAAGGGCTGATACAACATGCAAAACGCGATTTCGACCGGGCGTTCATCGCCGTACATTATGAAGGTGGTTTTCGTTTCGGGGAATTATCGGAGATGCGATGGCACAATGTGAAGTTTGACGAGTACGGGGTGGTGATCAATACCAATTTCAAAACAGGAATCGCGCGGTATGTCCGCCTGATTATGAGCACCGAATTCCTGGCCAAATGGAGATCGGTATCGCACGCAAAACAGAACGACCTAGTGTTTCCCAGCGTCCATGGGAAGGCGCTGACCCATGCAGCAGCAACGGTGCAGATCAACCGCATCGCCTCCCGCTCGGGCTTGGAGAAACGTATCACCCCCCACCTCCTGCGCCACTCCCGCATCACCCACCTCGTCCAGCAGGGGATGCAGGAATCCGTGATCAAGAAGATGATGTGGGGTTCACCGAACAGCCGACAGCTGGCGACCTACCTGCACCTCACGGGGGAGGATGTGGACAACGAGGTACTCAAGACCAATGGGTTAGAGAAGAAGGAGAAAAAGGAACATGCCTTGAAAGCGGTCCAGTGCCCGAAGTGCTCCACTATCTACTCCTCCACTTCCGAGACCTGCCCGCGGTGCGGGATTCACTACGACGAGAAGGATGAGATATCCGTCCTCCGTGAAAAGATCCAGCTGCTGGAAGCCGAACTCGAGGAACGTGAAAATAAATTAAAACTTCAAATCGAACAAGAAGTGACGGAGAAACTATCGAAGTTATTTGACCCTAAATTAATTCCTCGATTTTCATAGGCATACACTGCACAAATTAGAATAAAATCATATTGAATTTTTTACTGGTTCACCTTCGTTTTCCTATCTCTCCAGACCATGCGAGAGCAGAGTTGCCGGACTTTTCGCCGATTGCACACCCCAACAGGTAGCCTCTACCTCCTGCCACTGTTCCTTTTCTGTGTTTAGGTCCTAAAAAAGGGTAGATTGGTGGATTATTACCCCGTATCCCACATCATGCAGATCCTACTAGAAGCGGGGTGAAGGTTCATCTCCACACCCATGGAGAACACAACAGCGTCAGGCGTATACGCGGATAGGCGATGGTAAATCGGCGATATAGAAGAACCTATCAAACCATAGCACTAACCAGGTCATATCTTATTTTCCATAATGAACTGCCAATTGCGATCTGGGGGATCACGCGGGCATACTGGTACAATGAGATATGCAGGTAGATGCTGCGTGTGCAGGGTCTCCAGCTGAAA
>JAJRCM010000178.1 GCA_028678965.1 Methanomicrobiales archaeon
CCCCGGTCTCCGGCATCTGCAGCCGATGCATCGATGGATGCAAGGGGAGCTGTGAGATCTGGCTCTCCAGTTTCCGTGGAAGAGAAGTACTTTACCCGGGACCCTTTGGTGAGATCACTGCCGGCGCAGACAAGAATTATCCCATTGACTATTCTCACATCAACATTCAGGGCTACGCACTGGGGGCAAAAGGCCTCTCTCCGGATCTGGAAGCAGGGCCGGATACCGCGGTCTTCCACGGTGTCAATACCGAAACGTCCTATGGCTGGGACAAGAAAGTGAAGATGAGACTCCCCATCTTCACCGGTGCTCTCGGATCAACGGAAATCGCCCGTAAGAACTGGGAGCATTTTGCGGTGGGAGCGGCAATCGCTGGGATTACCCTGGTCTGTGGGGAGAATGTCTGCGGTGTTGACCCCCAGCTCGTCCTTGATAATAAGGGTAAGGTGGCGAAATCACCGGAGATGGATCGGAGGATTGAGACCTACCGGAAGTTCCACGACGAATACGGGGAGATCCTGGTCCAGATGAACGTTGAGGATACCCGCCTCGGCACTGCTGAGTACGTCTCATCCAAGCACAACCTGGATACCATCGAACTCAAGTGGGGTCAGGGCGCGAAGTGTATTGGGGGTGAGATCAAGGTGAAGAGCCTGGAACGGGCAATCGAGCTGAAGAAGCGTGGGTACATAGTCCTTCCCGATCCCACCAGGCAGGATGTTCAGCTGGCATTCAAGAATGGCGCCTTCAAGGAATTTGAACGGCATTCGCGGCTTGGATTTATCAGCAAAGAGGGATTTCTTGATGAAGTTGACCGTCTGAGGGATATCGGGTTCAAGCGGGTCACGGTGAAAACCGGTGCCTACTCCGCCCGTGAGCTGGCGATGGCTATCCGATACGGTGCTGAGGCCAAGATTGATCTCCTCACCATCGATGGTGCTCCGGGTGGTACTGGCATGAGCCCCTGGCCGATGATGAATGAATGGGGCATCCCTACGTTCTACCTCGAATCACTCACGTACCAGTTCTGCGAACACCTGAAGAAGCGGGGTATTCGGGTGCCTGATATTGCTATGGCCGGAGGATTCTCCGATGAGGCCAATGTCTTCAAGGCTATCGCCATGGGCAGCCCCTACGTCAAAGCGGTCTGCATGGGCCGTGGTCTTATGATACCAGGAATGGTGGGCAAGAATATTGGGGAATGGGTAAAAGCAGGAACTCTCCCCACCACCGTATCCAAGTACGGTAAATCCCTCCAGGAAATCTTTGTGACCTACGAAGAGCTCAAAGATAAATACGGTAAACGATTTGATGAGATACCCATCGGGGCAATCGGTATCTATACCTATACCCAGCGCTTCAGGGTCGGTCTCCAGCAGATCATGGCGGGCAGCAGGAACTTTACGGTTCCCTCCATGTCAAGGAAAGACCTGATGGCTCTTACCGAAGATGCCGCGAAAATCTCCGGTATCCCCTACGTTATGCAAGCTTACCGCGAAGAAGCAATGCATATCCTCGATGAATAATCTCTCCCTTTCATCTTTTTTCTCCACGAGACGGCAATTCTCTGGCAGCTTTCTTGCAGATATTCGTGGAAGGGGATATCATAGATGGTAAAAGAATTAGCACTCCTGCCGATTTTCGGACATCCCGCCAAGCTGTCGGAAGAATGTTCCTCTTTCTCCTCCTCATCCTTACCACGGCTTCCAGTGGGATGAGCAGAAGGGGTAGCCATACAATACCGGTGGTCTGACTATGAGGAGAAATCCTTTCAATCGGCCGGCCTCGGTGGTGTTCAAGTAAAAAGTCCTGACTTTCACTACCTCCTTTTTTGGTGAGCTATTTACCTGCGGGCACGAAAGCAGATGCATATGCAGGATATCTCAGTACTTATCGGTGGGAAAGCGGGAGAAGGCCTGAATAAAGCGGGTCAGATCATCGCCCATATTTTCGGAGCCCTGGGATATCGGGTGTATCTGTACTATGACTACCCCTCCCTCATCAGGGGCGGCCATAACTTCAGCATCATCCGGGCATGCGAAACGCCAATCGCTTCTCATCATGATGCTATTGACGTCCTCCTTGCCCTTAATCAGGAGACAGTTACCCTCCATCAGAAACAACTCAGAGCGGGGGGAATCCTAATTTTTGACGCCGCATTTGTCAGAGCTGATGGGATGGGGATCCCTCTCACCATCATCCTAGAGGAAGAAAAGGCTCCGGCTATCACCAGAAACACCGGAATCATCGGTGCATTCTGCAAGGCGATTGGTATCCGGTGGGAGCTTCTCGAGGAAGTGATCCGTAAGGATATCTCCCGGCAAACCGAACAAAACCTCGCTGTTGCACGTCGTGGGTATGAGGCTGTGCCAGGAGTAATGGTGGTACCTGACCTTCAGCACAAGCGTCTCCCATTTGTAACCGGGAATGAGGCAGTGGCTCTCGGTCTTCTCCATGGAGGGCTTACGACCTACATTGCCTACCCCATGACCCCAACATCGTCCATTCTCCATTTTCTCGCTGAGATTGCACCTCCATTCGGACTGAAAGTAATCCACCCGGAGAATGAGATTGCCGTGATGCTTATGGCGATCGGGTGTGCTGCTGCCGGAGAGAGGGTGGCCTTGGGAACATCCGGTGGGGGGTTCTGCCTGATGACGGAGGGTGTGAGCCTTGCCGGCATGGCTGAGGTTCCGGTGGTGGTCGTTATGGGGCAAAGAACAGGACCGAGTACTGGCCTTCCGACATATTCCGGACAAACCGAACTGTTTTTCGTTCAGCACGCAGGCCAGGGCGAATTTCCACGATTTATCGTTGCTCCTGGTAATGCTGCCGAAGCGTATTCCTGGAGCGCCGTCGCCCTTAATCTCG
>JAJRCM010000050.1 GCA_028678965.1 Methanomicrobiales archaeon
AGCGGGGGAGAACAGGATGATATCGGTGTTGCGCTGCGGATTGCCCTCTCCCGGTACCTGGCTGAACTCCATCAGATCCATGATAGCACCTTCCTCATCTTTGATGAGATTTTTGGAAGTCAGGACGAGGAACGGCGGAACAACCTGCTCCGCGCTCTCCGCACTCAGGAATCGTATTTCCCTCAGATCATACTCATTTCTCATATTCCCGAGATTCAGGGAGAGTTTGCTACCACACTGGTAGTGGAGATGGGAAGCGATCTGATGAGTACGGTGCGGGAGGTGAGCTGATGAGGGATCAAACCTGTTATGGTGGTACATTCAATGGTGCTATCACCCGTCTTCGAACCCTCCTTCCCGCAGACCTTATCAGCAGGTTCTCCCACCATTCAGGGTTTGACCGGGATTCATTCCATGTGGCTCGGGGTCAGCGAATAGGGAGAATAGTTGGCGTAGATGGGAGTAACGCAATGGTCTTTGAAGGCGGTTACTTCTCTCTCGCTGCGGTAAGAGCTGGGCAGAGCCAGTGGAGTCCTGATCATCAACCATTCCGTGCGGTGTCCCCCCTTCACCTTTCACTGGTCGGTCCAGAATCCCAGAACACAGACTTTGAATCCCTGTATAACGAGTGCTTTGGATGCGCCCCGCTCACCCCACTCATAAACGAGGATCCCTCTCGTGCTGCCTCTGTCCTCCGCGATACCCTCGAATACTGGGTTGCCCTGCAGGCAGCACTATCGGAAAAAAAGGGAACTCTTCTCCTTCTCGATGGAGCACTCCGGGTCACACACGCCAGCCATGATCCGGTGCTCCAGCGGATTCTCCGTACCACAGCAGATCGGGAACTGTCCATAGCAGCGGTCACCAAGCGGACTTCTGCAACCTGGGGGGGAGGGTACCCGCTTATCCCCGCTGTTGACGGTCTTGCAGATGTTCTTGGCGTGACCCCGCCCTGGTGGATTCGGATTCCGGACGAGATCCTCGATCATATGCAGTTTCGTCAGTGGCACCATGGCGATATCTTCATCACCCGTCTCCACCGGCATGCATTTATACCCCTGAAGGTGGAACTTCCAAGAGGTTCGGACGATCGGGTTGTGGAGCCTGTGATGGATCTCCTGGTTCAGTGTTCGGATGATGGGAGGATTCCCGGTTACCCATTCCCCCTGTTCGATGCTCATCGTACGGTGGTAATTGACCATGATATCGTACTGAGCATTCAACAGGATCTAATTGGGGAAATGGCAAATGATGGGTTTATAACGAAAAAATGGCGGCAGCTGTTCGGAGATGTGCACGATGAATTTAGAAAATATTGAGAGTACCGACCCTTCCAAGTTCCGTATCATCGGACAGAGTGTACTGCTCTATCGCTTTATAGTTCCCCACGATGCTCAGCTCTTTGTGGGCGACATTATCAAAGTCATGGATGATGAGAAAAGATACACCTTTTTTGCGAAAGTCTGCGATCTCTCCCATGCACACAATTTTGCTGATATGAGGTGGGACACCAGACCGTACGGAGACCGGTTCTATGGTATCGGGGAAGATGTCTTCATTGCGGTAGATGCTGTTCCGCTTGGATTTCTTGATGATAAAGGAGTATTCAGAAAACCGAGAACAATTCCCAGCAAATTCTCTAAAGTCATGCCCCCCACCACCGAGGATTTCTCTTTCCTCACCCGGGTCATGGGAGATATTGAGATAGGGGTAATGAAGACGGGCCAGGATGTCCTCAGGGATGTCATTGTTCGTATACCAAGTAGTATCCTTCCCCAGCACATGGGAATATTTGCCACGACCGGCATGGGCAAGAGCAATTTCATGAAGGTTTTCGCGGCATCGTGCATGAATATGCAGAAGTTTGGTCTCCTGATCGTCGATCCTCACGGGGAATACCTGAAAGGGGGGCCCTCCTCTATCGGTGCCCCCACCATGGGACTTATCCATTATTCGAACGGTAAACAGGGTCTCTCCGTCTTCACCATTCGGGATGAAACAGAACGAAAGCGGTACAACCTGAACCGGTTATGGATCGAATACGGGGATTTCCGTATGAGCGACCTGGGCATCCTCTATGATATCTCTGGCCCGCAGCGGGATATCATCGAGGCGCTGGACGATATCGGTGGGAGAGACGTGATTGGCTTCTTCAAACGACTGGATCCGGAAACCTTTGAGGCAGATACTCACACGAGCCTGAGTGGCACTGACCGGGAGATTGCGTACCGGCTCCGGAACTCCATGCCCGGTCCTCTCCGCGTGCTCCAGCGGAGGTTAGAAAACCTCGTGAATGGGAACCGGGAATTCTTCCGTGAGGGGGTTTCATCGCTTCCTGAAATCATCCGCCACCTTCATCAGGGGAGAGTGGTCCTGATCGATATTCCGCGAATGGGGGAGAGGAGCGAACTCTTTGTCCTATCAGTGATTGGCCGGGCAATTCTTGATCGGCATAAAGAGAAAGCCAAACACTTCGGGATTGAGGGGGAAGAGACCATGCCAAAGGTACTGATCACCATCGAAGAGGCACAGCGGGTACTTGGTG
>JAJRCM010000051.1 GCA_028678965.1 Methanomicrobiales archaeon
AGGTCAGTTCCGCGATCAGGAGAGTGTCAAAGTCCGCCACTCAGCACGTGGTCTGGGCAGGAGTGGGTGGAAGGTTGTTTTGCTCCTGCCTGGGAGGCACCGACCTCCATGATTCTCTGGGGACGGCAGCGGATGCCCTCCCCTCATTCGCAGTGCGGGAGGTGGCGTTACGAAGCGCTGGATACTGAGCCTGATCCTGCTCGCTGGATCACTTTTCGTCACCCTCATCCTATGGAGTGTCGGGGTGCCTGCTTTTTTCCTGGTCCTGTTTATCCCTCTCATTCCCTTTTTACAGCGAGCCGGCGAGTACAGGGAATGTCCCGTGTGCGGATGGAGGGCAACAGGCAGCGAGCGCTTCTGCCCCCGTGATGGGAGTCCCCTTAGTGAGCTGCACCGCAAGGATTGAGAGGTAGAGGAGCGATAAGGGGAGAGGAATGCCATACATATCGAATGTAGGAACCACTGGGCCCAGGCGCCGGTGATAGTGCCGCACTGTCCCCCAGTCGATGGCGATATGGCAGAGAGCGAGCACGTTCGCCACTCTCCGATAGGACATGGTCTGGGTGAGAGCCAGAGCCAGATCCACCACTGGTGATCCGTACCTCGTATCAGGGTAAAAAGGAGCATCCGCCGAAGAAACCTGGCCACAGGTTCGGCAGGAGAACCGTTTTACCTGAACCATGATATCCCGTGTTCCTGATTCTTCGATCAGGGTGACAAATAGCCGGTCGCGGGCATCATATCCCTGGAGATACCCGCCACAGGAAGGACAGCGTTCCCGTTGGGTAAATGCCACTCCCTCCATGGCAGTGAGCCCGTTCCGTATCAGGTCGCTCACCATGGGAGGGACATTGATTCGCCGCTTTACCATTGATCCTTTACCCCGCCCGGACCTTCATAGTATTCGGTCCCACGAGCGGGGACCGTTGGGAAATCAGGTACCTGCGCGTTCTTATATACCTCCGTGATATTGTGGATTCGTACCCTCGTTACCCACTATTATTCATCATTTTTTATCATAAAAAAGGTATGGTTATATATCATTACAACCGACCTCTCTCTGTTCGAGGTTAGAACATGGATGTCAAGTACGTACCAACGACGTGCCCCTATTGCGGCACGGGGTGTGGTTTTAACCTTGTCGTTAAAGATGGGAAAGTCGCCGGGGTATCTCCCTGGCATCGCCATCCTGTCAATGAAGGCAAGGTCTGCCCAAAAGGGAACTACGCCCATGAATTCATCAACAGTCCTGACCGGCTGACGAAGCCGTTGATTAAAAAAGACGGCACGTTTGTCGAGGCGAGCTGGGATGAGGCATACAAGCTGATCGCTTCCAAGTTCAAGTCCTACAAAGGCGATGAGATGGCGTGCCTTTCTTCCGCACGTGTCTCTAATGAAGAGAACTACCTGATGCAGAAGTTCGCCCGTGCTGTCTTGAAGACTCCAAACATCGATCACTGCGCCCGTCTCTGTCATGCATCGACGGTCGTGGGACTTGCCGGGGCTTTCGGGTCCGGTGCGATGACTCAGTCAATCGCTGACATCGCCGAAGCAAAGTGCGTCTTTATCCTCGGTAGCAATACATTCGAACAGCACCCACTGATCGGACGCCGTGCGATGCAGGCGAAGATGAAGGGCGCGAAGCTCATCTACGCCGATCCGCGTCTCACTCCAACGGGGAAGCAGGCAGACCTGTATTTGCCATTCTACTCTGGTACCGATGTCGCAATACTCAATGGTCTTATGCAGGTTATCCTCAAAAATGGCTGGGAGAACAAGGAATTCATCAAAAATCGGACCAAGGACTTCGAGAAATTAAAAGAAATCGTGATGAAGGACACCTACAGCCTTGAGAACGTCGCAAAGATCAGCGGCATCCCCGCAAAGGACCTTGCTACGGCCGCAGAGTGGATTGCTACGTCAGGCAGCACCGCTATCCTGTACTCGATGGGCATCACCCAGCACACCACCGGTGTGGATAACGTTAAATCGGTTGCAAACATCCAGATGTTGACCGGCAACCTCGGGAGGCCCGGTACAGGTGTTTGTGCACTCCGTGGCCAGAACAATGTGCAGGGTGCCTGCGACATGGGTGCTCTTGCGAATGTGTACTCCGGCTACCAGTCAGTGATTGTTCCCGACATGCGCAAAAAGATGATCGATGCATGGGGCTGCGATATCGCTGAGGGTAAAGTAGGATTGACGGTCACCAAACTTATCAATACACTTGCTGACCAGCCCGGAACGGTCAAGTGCGTCTATATCATGGGCGAAAACCCGATGGTCTCCGATCCTGATCTCCACCATGTTGAGAAAGGATTAAAGAACGTCGAGTTCATGGTCGTGCAGGATATCTTCCTGACCGAGACTGCACAGTTTGCAAACGTCGTTTTACCAGCTGCTTGCTTTGCCGAGAAAGACGGTACTCAAACCTCCACCGAACGCCGCGTCCAGCGGTGGAGAAAGGCACAGAACCCGCCCGGCGAAGCAAAGGCAGACTGGCAGATCATCTGCGAACTCGCCAAGTACATGGGATATGAAAAACAGTTCCCGTACAAGAGTGCTGAGGAGATCTTTGTCGAAGTTGCAAAGGTTACCCCATCGTACGGCGGTATGACCTATGCACGACTGGAGAAGCCGGAAGCGCTCCATTGGCCCTGCCCGACCGCTGAACACCCGGGAACCCCGATCCTGCACACACAGAAGTTCACCCACCCGGACGGACTTGGCATCTTCACACCAATCGAGTTCAAGTATCCGGCAGAAGTGCCTGACAAGGACTACCCACTCATCATGACCACCGGCCGCTGCATCTGGCAATGGCACACCGGTACCATGACCCGGCGCTCCGAACACCTCGAGAATGAGGAACCAACCGGCTGGGTAGAGATTAATCCCGAGGATGCAGCTTCGCTCAATATCACCAATGGTGAGATGATACGGGCAGTGACACGAAGAGGAAAGATCGATATCACCGCACGGGTCACCAATGGCATCAAGAAGGGGGTTGTCTTTATACCGTTCCACTATGTGGAATGCGCTGCAAACATGCTCACCAACAATGCGCTCGACCCCGTTGCGTCAATTCCGGAGTACAAGGCCTGTGCTGTAAGACTCGAGAAGATCGAGGGAGGGGCGTAACATGGCAGCAAAAGGAGACCTGCTCTACGCATGGTCATCGGACAAGAAGATCCAGGACAAGGGTGAGTGCGGTGGTGCGGTTACCCAGCTCCTGAAATACGCACTGGAGAACAAGATTGTCGACGCGGTCTTTGCAGTTAAAAAAGGCATTGACCTCTACGATGCCCAGCCGACGTTAATCACTGATCCCAAGGACCTCATCAATACCGCAGGATCACTCCACTGTGGATCCCTGCTCCTCTCCAAGCTCTTCAAGAAGTACCTTGATGGTGCAAACAACATGCGGATCGGGGTAACCCTGAAGGGCTGCGATGTCATGGGTATGTACGAACTCGCCAAGAGGAAGCAGATCAACCTCGACAACGTGGTCATGATCGGCGTCAACTGTGGCGGTACGGTCAGCCCCATTCTCGCCCGGAAGATGATCAAGGACAAGTTCGGTGTTGATCCCGAGAAAGTCCACAAAGAGGAGATCGACAAAGGCCAGTTCATCATCGAATATGAGGGTGGCCATAAGGGTATCTCCATGGACGAGCTGGAAGAGGCCGGGTACGGCCGCCGGTCTAATTGCCGCCGTTGCAAGATGAAAATTACCCGCCAGGCAGATCTTGCCTGCGGTAACTGGGGGGTCATCGGTGACAAGGCCGGGAACGCTACTTTTGTGGAGGTATGCAGCGAGAAGGGTGCGAATCTCCTCAACCAGGCAGTCGCTGCCGGCGCCCTCATGGTGGAGAACGCCCCTGAAAAAGGTGTGGAGATCCGGACCAAGACCGAGAATGCAATGCTCAAACTCGGTGACAAGTGGCGCAAGAAAGACTTCTCCAAGCTCGGCGAAGGCAACGAGCGGCTGAAGAAGATCGTGGAGAACACCTCCCGGTGTATCCGCTGCTATTCGTGTATCGAGAACTGCCCTATCTGTTACTGCGTGGAGTGCAGCACCCGGAAGCCGTATCTCGTGAAACCCGGTGAGGTTCCCCCGAATTTCATGTTCCACCTCATCCGCTTCACCCACGTTGCGGACTCCTGTATCAATTGCGGCCAGTGTGAGGAGCTGTGTGCCATGGATATCCCACTTGCTCTCTATATGCATGCCCTCCAGGTCGACCTCGAGGAGATGTTCGGTTTCAAACCCGGTGTGGACATGACCCTGCCGGTACTGGCGCTCGTTGAGGAACCAACCGAACGGAAACGCCTGTCTGATACGGGAAGCGACCAGATCTACGATATCTTCAAGAAGTAGGCGTGGGAGATTCCCTCACCCCTTTCTTATTTTTATAATATTCACACCTGCACACAATGTACTATCTATACCATATCTCAACGATCTGAGAATTATTTTTAAATGCTGGAAGTCAGGGAGGATAGCAAAGAACATTAAAAGGCTGTATTGATGACCATATTATAGAGGAATCACCGGAACGAGGTTAGATGCCCTCAATATGGAATCACGTCGAACCTCAAACACTATCATCAATCCCATCTTCCCTTTTAATGAGCACGAATAGCTTCAGATCAATGCTCACCACATAGGCAGAGAAAAAAAAGTACGGGGAAGGGAGATATCGCGACATGGCCTCTGTCAATCCAAAAAGAAAGTCCCGTCACAAACATACCATTTATCTGTGCTATGCGAGCTGACCAAAAACATATTAAAAAATTAATTAATAAATATTAACTTTTGATTTAATTAATATTTATAAAATAACCATATATAAAAATTTTAATCATACCTTTCTTGATAAATATGCATTCGTTTAGAAAGTTATTAATAAGAAATGAAAAATAGCTTTGAATAAGCCTA
>JAJRCM010000179.1 GCA_028678965.1 Methanomicrobiales archaeon
ATGCCACGATGCTTGCGGAGCATGGTCATATTGATGACTGTATCCGTAAAGCTGTGGAATTCGGCCTCGAAGAAGAGCTCGCGCTCAGGATGGCCACTCTCTCACCTTGTGATCGATTCCATCTCACCGATCGAGGAGCAATTGCACCAGGACGGTACGCTGATTTCTGTGTTCTCAGCTCCACCTATCAATTTCACGTCAACCGGGTCTTCAAGAACGGAAAGGACGTCACGAATCTTCCGTATACCCAACCGGTCATCCTACCGCACCGGCTACGATCCTCTATTCCCCATGCTCGCGATATCGAGATTCATGGAACGGGTGGAGGGCGGGTGATCGGTTTGTGCGAGCACCAGATTATTACCCGATCCATGCATTGTGAGATCGAGGGTGCTCGGGTGCCGGATATCAGGGACGACATCCTGAAGGTGGTGGTGTGCAGCCGATATACTCCAGAAAGGATAGGCGTTGGGCTGGTGCATGGGTTCGGTATAACCCATGGCGCCATCGCCACCAGTGTGGCACACGACTCCCACAACCTCGTTGCGGTGGGAACCGGTGATGATGACATACGCCGGGCCCTAGGGTGCGTTATCCAGATGGGGGGCGGGATGGTAGCACTGCGAGGTGGAGAATCAACGACTCTCCCTCTCGAATGTGCGGGCCTCATGTCGGCGGCACGTTATGAGGACGTGGTGGATCGCCTGATTCATCTTGAAAGATATACGCTCGACATGGGGGCAATCAAACATCCCTTCATGTACCTCTCTTTTCTGACCCTTACCGTTATTCCTCATCTTCGTATCACCGATCAGGGTCTCTTCGATGTCGATGCGGGAAAGCTCGTGCCCCTTTTTTATGAGAATAGTCAGTAAGAGAGAAAAAAATCTCAATCGGGATCGGTGCTGAAGTCTTTTTTATCAAAATGTATCCAACGACGGATATCGAATGTCGTCGTTGGAGAGGAAGGGGATACCCTCCTCTTCATCACCTCTAACCTATTCAGGAAGAGAAGGAACACCGTATGAGACAATCCTTTTGAATGTCATGGTTCCCTTGTACCGTCATTGTCTTTATACCTTGGCCTCGTTTTAACATCTGAATTTCACAATAGTGTATCCCGGTGTATTATACCGTGATCTCTATCTGGCGGGCAACCCGTCGCCGAACTATGGTCTGAATATACACACCCACTATCGCACAGAGCAACCCACCCCCAATAGCACCACCGAGATAGAGAAGACCACGGGAAGAGGGATAAGGGAACGAGGGAAGGGCGCTCAAGGATAGCGTGTAAATAGATGCACCGAATACAATAATGCCGATAGCCGATACAAAGAAGGGGAGGACGATAACCCTTCCCAGCTCTTCACGGTCATTCAGATACGAATCGATGAGCTTCCCACCGGACAGAATCAGACCGGCGAGAATAAACCACCCGAGGGATCCATACAGAAATGAAACGATAACCAGAAAGAGACCGAGCGTCTCCTCGGTGGGATAGTACTCCAGCACGGTAGTAAGCCCCACAACACTACCGATAACCACGAAGACAATGGCCACAGTATAGGTAAAAAAGGTGAACCGCCCATGACGCAAAGAGTGTATCAGCGACCCGAAGAGGTAGCGGAGAAGATCATCCAATGCGAATCCTTTGAAGAGCAGATATATCCCCACGATGCCGAAGACAATGATAGTGGCACCCTCGGGATATCCGAATAGGTAGGCAATGGCAAAGAGCAGCATGGCAAGTCCCAGAGGGACGAGTGTCACCCGGCCAATCTTCGGGTCATCAAAAAGCTTCTTGATGATGTAGTACGTGCTCTCCAGATTGGGAATCTGGGTGACGACGACCCGCCGCACATTGCTGACTGGAATTCGGGACTGGATGATAGGGAGCACATATTCATCCTCCACTCCGTCAGTAACGAGAATACATGAGGCGGCACCAGTGGAACGGACGACGGTAGCGAGATCCGAAGCGATTTTCCGATCTCCAGCGAGCATATCGGTGTGATCACCGGAAAGAAGGGCGATCTCGACTGGTTCTCCCCTGCTGTGAAGCTGGTCATACATCTTGACCGCTTGAAAAATCGCATTCAAATCAGAATCCTCTGGGTCGACCAGGGCCAGGGTATTTGCGGCCTTGAGGCAGGCATCTCTGCCAAGGATGGGGGTTTCAACCCTGCTTTTGAAACCGATGTCATCATCCCTGTCCACCGAGAGGATAAGGGTCGTGCCTCCGGGCATTATCGGGAGATCTCCATCTAAACTATGACGCAGGAAACATTAAAAAGGTTTTATATCAGTTTGGAACGCTGGAGAAGGAGGATATCATCAGTGGTGAGCTTCTCTCCTTCACGGAATTGTTTGAAGATCCGCTCCGCCTCTTTCCGAACTGCTTTCTGTTCCTTGCCAATTTTTGTCTTCTTCGATTTCTTTCGTAAACCGCTGATGACTTTGTCATAGTCGCGGAGTTCCTTCTGGCACTGGATAAAGTATTTGTGCTCAGCGTCAGCAGCCTCTTGGGCTTCGACAAATTTTTTATGCATCTCATCGGCTTCCTCACGAGATTTATCCGCCTTGCGATAATACTCCACCATTTGATCATGGTGATTCTGGGCAATCTCCGCGAGTTCGGTCACCTTTGCATGGAGGTCTGAGGCCATCCGCCGCTGGTCCTTTGCCTGACCAAGTTTGGTCTTGATCTCTTTATTCTGCTCCAGCTCCGCTTCCTGTTCCCTCATCGACTCTTTCATCTGCTTGATCTTCTCGATCAGTTCCCGCTCCTGATCGACCGTGAAGACCTCGGTCTGCTGTTTGAAATCGAGGTATTCGATCTGCTTCTGCAGCTCTTTGATGCTCCGGGTTTTGACGTTCCCGTGCTGTTTTTTAAAAACCTCGACTTCTTCAAAAAGAACATTCGCCTGATTATTCAGGTCATTCCGCTGTTCTTTCAGCCTCTGGACCTCATTATTGTTGCTGTCCCGCAGCTCTTTGTTTTTCTGGGCTTCTTCGACGAATTCCCTTGTTCCGGTATTCAGGGTATTCCTTTCAGCGGCAAATTTACTTGCCTGGGCATTCAGTTCATTCCTTCTCGTTTTATGCTGTTCAGATTCCTCGAGAATTTTTTTCCGCTTTTCAATCAGCTCATTCAACATACTCAACCAGTCCTCACTATCGCTCCAGCCGGGCAGCCCTCACCCGTGGGTTTATCAGTGCCAGAACAAGACTGCAGGTTCCGTAATTACGTCCCTTAAGAAAAGCACTCCAACCTATTAGGAGGAGATCTGTTCTCATCATACGGTGCATGTTCATCAACTCCGATACCGGTGCAGATCGCTGCAATATGACGGGATCTGCACGACTCCCTTCATCAGATCTGAGGAGGCGTCAGGCGACAGTTGTCGTATATTCAAATGTCGTGACGATTATTAAGGATTTCGCAGAAAAAAGGTGGATTTTAGAGGATGGTATCAATCAGACTGCCACTTCTCGCATCCAGGGCAGCTCTCTTCGGTGGAGTGGTTGTCGTCGCTGCTACTTTCTTGGCCTCAAAGGCATGGCCGCTTCCCAGAATCTGAGAACTCCGCACACCAGTCATAATGGCAAGTACTCGGACCTTTCCTTCAAAGTCATTCTTGATACGAGCTCCCCAGATTACATCGGCGTGGGGGTCGAGCTCATACGTGAGAGAGCTAGCAATCTCTTCAGCATCCTGGAGGGTGAGGTCATTCCCACCGGTGATGTGGATAAGAGCTCCCGTGGCACCCCGGTAATCGATATCCAGGAGCGGGTGGTTGAGACACTCATGAACCACACTCTCTGCCTTGTTCTGTTGTTTACTCTCCCCAACCAGCATGACAGCGACACCACCCTTGCTCATGATGGCACGAACATCAGCATAGTCCAGCTGGATGAGTGATGGTTCGGTGATGGTCTCACTGATACCTTTGACGGTCTCAGCTATCAGCTGATCCATAACGGAAAATGCCTGTCCAATCGGAAGATTTGGCACATAACTCAATAGCCGGTTGTTATCCAGAACGATGACTGAATCGGCCGAATGTGCAAGATGCTCCAGACCCTCCTCTGCCTTGAGTAAGCGTGCCTTCTCAACCTGGAAGGGATAACTGACCATGCCAACGACAATGGCGCCCTGGTCCTTAGCGATCTGTGCGATGACCGGTGCTGCACCCGTTCCAGTACCTCCTCCCATACCGGCAGTGACAAACACCAGATCTGATCCCTCAAGGAGACTCTCCAGCGTTGGTCTGGCCATTTCAGCGGCACGTTTTCCGATATCAGGGTACCCTCCTGCTCCGAGCCCCTTTGTCAGTGATTTTCCAATGAGAACTCTTTTATCAGCCTGGATCATATCCAGATGCTGTTTATCGGTGTTGATCGCAATAGTCTCTGCGCCCGTGATACCCATATGATACAAGCGGTTGACGGTGTTGTTACCTGCACCACCGCACCCTACAATGAGTATTCTGGGATTACCCAGAAAGTCATCATCACTTTCTGCTGTTTTGGTCACTGGTTTTTCCAGTTCCGCATTTTTAACTGCTTCATCGATTATGGTCTGCATACGAACCCTCCTACACATTCAGGGAGATCTGCTCCCTTTCTTTCAGAATCTGGCTTGCATGTTTCTGGACAAGCTCCCTGACCGCGTACCGTACTGCTTCTGAGACTGTGGGAAACTCGCCGACTTCCACCAGTTTCTCGAGCATGTCAGCCTGCTGTCGTGGCAATCGTATTGTGATGCGCTCCATTTAAATCACTGATATCAGACATAAAGGTGCTTTATGTACGACAATTGTCAGACATTTGACATCTTTCTATCTGACATATCAGATAAATCTAACAATACGTTCGAACTTATAAAAACTTTCTCATTTAAGTTTGTCCTCGGTCACAACCATTTTAATGCAGCTCGATCCACCTAGATGAAGAAGATGAGAAGGTCTGCACAAAAAAAAATCCCCGATAAAGTTATTCATGGAGGAAAAAAGCGATTTTTTGAAGAAACAACCGGGAGCTCACTGATCGATTTCAGTGCAAGCCTGAATCCGTTCCCTCCCTCCCTACCTATTCAGATAGACGTAACGAGGAGTCGCTCCTATCCGGACGATACCTATTCCTCACTCAAACAGGTGATTGGACGGATATTCCACCGGAATCCTGACGAAATCTGCGTGGGGAATGGATCAATTGAGGTGATCCGGGCATTTTGTGCAGCGGTCCTCCGGTCTACTGACCGGGTGGTCATACACCAGCCAACGTTTGGGGAATATGCATATTCAGCACGTCTCATGGGGGCAAAGTGTACAGAAAACCCAGAGGGGGCAGCAGTCCAGTTCATCTGCAATCCCAATAATCCCACTGGTGAACTTACTTCTAAAAAGCATCTTCTCGAGCTCGCCGATCAGGCAGAAAAAGATGGTACCCTCCTCTTTGTGGACGAAGCATTCATCGAACTCTCTGATAGGACACAGAGCCTGGCTGGTGACCCCCACCCGGCAGTCGTTGTGGCGCGTTCTCTGACCAAGTCCTTCGCAATACCTGGTCTCCGTTTTGGCTATGGTTTCGGGAATCCAGAATTGATTGCCCGGATTGAGGCGGTACGACTACCCTGGACGGTAAATACCGTGGCTGA
>JAJRCM010000180.1 GCA_028678965.1 Methanomicrobiales archaeon
AGTCAGGAAGATCAAACCCGGAGGGAACATTGGACTTGAGTCTGAATTGAATGTCTGTTCCCTTGGTGATGGTCTTCTCATTCAGCTTGTCGTTCCCACCCGCAAGCATGACGTCGACGGTCACGTACGGCTTGGCAACAGTCACACTTGTATTTCCTGCGGCTGGATTGGCACCATCGTACGCTTTGTACACTTTTCCAACCATCATGGTGTCAGGAACGTTAAAGTTCGTGTAATTTGCGAATGTGACAGTGTCGACTGGGTCGGTATCCTCAAACGCGATGAGTTTGTACGGTCCAGTACTCTATCCTAACGCTGTCAAATTCAAGTTATTTTCATACAGAAAGATCGTATCCCCGCTTTCGATCCCATCGTATCCTGTACGTGCCATCACTGGAAGTACAAGGACAGCAGTGATCAATAACAGGGCTACCATCCATACCTTCATGCTCTTCATTCAATTCCTCCTTACTTGTTATTTACGGAACACAACCACCATCTTCGACATGTGTCGAAAAAGGCTTCACCGTGCCCCATATTCCGAATAAACGGAATATAAGCAATATTAGGAGAGCACGTAATATATGTTTTGTGGTCGAACAAGTGAAGAGATTTTGTGAAATGGGCATGAAATGAGGCGCTGCAGGTAAAAACAGGTCAATTAATTCATTTATTGTCTGGTATGCCTGATAAATGTTGTCACTCTTCTCAAAGGGGCCTATATGGTCCGCATTTGGGTATGACCGGATCCACTCGCGCCAGCAAAGTTTCTGGAAGGATCGTAGCGTGCTCAGTAGTATAATATATGCCACAGGTACAACCGGGTGTTTGCGAGATTGCGGTTCGTACCTAAAATCGAGAGGATCACATCTCTTTGTTTTCAGGAGCTCTATCTCACCATGGTCATCACATCAATTCGGTACCGCTATATGGGATAGCTGCGAACGATCTACCATGCGTTGCATCCGGGTACCCTCCCTTGCACGGGCTCATGAGCTGGCAGTGAAAACCGTGCTGGAGAAGGGATGGGTGCTGGAGACCGAGAACGGGGAGGCGACCATCGAGGCGGATGCGATCGCTCTTGAGATCGATCACCCGCTCACCGAACCAATGGTGAGCAGCCATTCCCGGTTCCAGAAAAAATTTCTCGATAGGTACGCGGAAAGCCTCATCCATGGGTCTTCAGCCCAGTTTGAGTACGATTACCACACCCGGCTCTTCAACTGGGGGGAGCGTCTCTCCAGTACTGGTGCAGAGGTGCACATTGATCAGATTCAGTATATTATCGGGAAACTAAAATCCGCAACGGAAAGCCGGCGAGCGGTTGCCATCACCTGGAACCCGGTCATCGATGAGCAGCTGGACGATTGCCCCTGCCTACAGCTGGTGCAGTGCGTGGTGCGGGATGGAACATTACAGATGCGGGTAGTCTTCAGGAGCAATGACATGCTCAGCGCTGCAGGGGCGAACATGTATGCTCTGGTCCGGTTGCAGGAGTGGATTGCCGGGCAGCTCCCGCTTCCCTGCGGGGTTTACACCCATATCTCTCTCGTCCCCCATGTGTACTACCTCCGCGACCTGAACGACATCGAACCGTTCTGCGAGAAGGGAAATGTCATCCAGCCGGTCGCAGCAGTATGTAATGCCTGCGGGCGATGTTCACGAGGAACAAAATGACCGCTTCCTCCGTCAGATTCATTATTCCGGAGAAAGAAGGTTTAAGGGCATAGCCCGGTAGTGTAGCGGTCAATCATGCGGGACTCTGGATCCCGCGACAGCAGTTCGAATCTGCTCCGGGCTATTCAGCGTTTCTTTTTGGGGATCAGGTCGTGAGGCTGATACTCCATAGATTCTAGTATGCGGATGCAACTGCCATGGTGTTGTAGTATATACTATAGGGTACTATCCCGTTGTTGTTACCATGGTTACCTTGTTCCCCGCGAGATATCTCTCTGTTCGATATATTCCTAACAGGTAGATGGAAACACCTCGCCCATCTCTTCCATCATGTTGTTACGCCAGCAGTGCTGCGATAATTCCCGAGAGAAAGATGCCGTCGAAGGTGCCGGCACCACCGATACTCACCATCGGAGTACCAATTTCCCGAATGCGGTGAAGATTGAGAAGATCAGCACCGATGAGTGTTCCCAGTGTTCCACTTACATAGGCAATGATGGCTGCTGCCAGAGGATCTGAGGTCCAACTGGACAGGATCAGCCCGCACAGAAGGGCGCTTGCCGGAGGGACGAAGAAAGGGGTGACAATGCCCAGACCGGGAACCGGCCTGGCGACATGATGAACAATGATAGTCACCACACCGCTGCCAGCGAGAGAAAGGATAATGATAGAAACATTCCCCAGCATCATCGCGGCATCGTAGAGAAGGATGAGGGATATGAGAACCGGGATGACCGCTCCGCCCACATTGATGGAGACTGTCGTGCTGGGAGTATATTCTTGGAATTGGTAGAACCGCCCGAAAAACGGGAACTCATCAACCCGGATCGTCACCGGTGCACCACGAAGGGTGGTGACAGGGATGTTGATGAAACTTCCCAGGAAAATAAAGAAGAACAGTATGAGTATCTCACGCCACGAGAATCCCAGCTTGAGGAAGGCAGTCCCGATAAGGGAGAGGAAGAGGAGGGGAAGGAGAAGGAGTACGATGGCGGTGAGAATAACGAGCATGAGGATGGTGAAGGGATTGAACAGGTAGCGGGGCATTCCGGTCTCCTCAGGGAAAGGGTGACGGGACAGCTTGTGCAACGATGGCCGCATGGTCCCGGTGATAGGGTTCGAGCCAGACCGTGTTCAGGATACGGTAGGTCGGTTGCAGTAAAGAGATCGCTTCACTGCAGAGATCCTCGGGACTGCGTCGGCTGTCCATACAGGGGGTCTTGAGCATCAGGATAAGTATCCCCTCATCTTTGAGAAAGACCCGGTGGTCGAGGGCGATGTCCACCTGTGAAGGGGTCGCCACATCCTGGTAGAGAATATCCACCGCTTCCACCAGGGGTGCATAGGACGAAGGGTTGCGGGCATCGGCCATGATGGGTATGATGTTCGGGCGTTCTTGGCAGACCCGCAGGAGGTTCCGCATGGGGTGTGCGGCAATCTCCACCGCATAGACTACTTCGACGTAATCAGCAATGTGGGATACGGTGGTGCCGTGTGCAGCACCTAAATAGAGTACCCGCTGATCCGGCAAGAAATCAATGGTGGGATCATGGCGGGCAAGGGCAGCACATTTACTCCGCCGGGGATCCCAGATGCGGAACTCACCGAGCATACGCTCCCCATAAACACCTCCCTTGCCGGGAGAGACGAGGACGCCATCAATCCAGAGCACGATCCTCTCCCGCTCGGTTGATCTTCGTCTGAGCTTTCTCGAGAAATGCCGGGACAACTTCTCCCCGCCCTGCGTCGAGTCGGGCGGCGATGGCCAGCTGGCTGGCAAGCACCCGTGCCACCCGTCCCCGGACCCGTTTTGCGGCACTGTGGACCCGTTTGTGCTGGAAGATGATGCCGTGCTTAGGAGGGGGTGTTCCCCCACGAAGGTGGGAGAAGAGGGCAGCCTCCGCTCCCAGCACCTGGATAGTGGCTCCAGGCATCCGGGCAAGCTCCCGGAGACCTCCTGCACGGGAGACAAGGCGGGCTACCACCAGCCCGCCCACGAGTGCACTGCAGTTGGGGAAGAGTGCCTCTGCCTGTACAGCGATCTGGCGGGAGATGGTGGTTCGCACGGTGAGAAGTGTCTCGATACTCTCTATACAGGCACGGAGGCCGGGATCGGGATGTTTCTTCAAACGGGCAATCAATTCCTTCTCATGCCGGAATCCCCTTCCTTTCGTGATACCCAGGTCGGTGAGTGAGTACCAGTCAGTTACCCGTTCAAGGAGACTATTCGTGGTGGTATCCAGCTCGGAGAGCAACCGGACCATCTGGATGATCTCCTGGTCCTTCTCCTGCAGAGATGCCCGCATCATCCGTTCTGCCCGCTGCATACACAGCTGCCGGAGAACAGTGAGGTACTCCTGACGATTCCGGACGATCCCGCAGGTGATCGCGTCCTCCCAGTTCAGGGGAATGAACTGCCTCATGCCGATAGTAAGGTGATCGAGGCGTTCATCAAGTGCCGCAGGTTCGCCTCCGGCTGGGTGACATACAGCATTCTCTACATCACCAAACCAGTAGTGGTGCATATCCTTGTTGTACGGGTGGTGTGGAGGATTATATAGGCCCTGCGCTGGCTCCTACCTCAAAGGATTAGATGGTTGAAAGGCCGAGGGAGAAGAGGATAACCGGTACCATAACCGCACCCATACAGGTGACGCGGGGGATGTTGAGCAGGTGAGGTACCAGCCCCAGCATGGTGGCAAGGAGAAGTATCAGGATCCCAAAGGGGCCGGTCAGGATGAAGGAGAGGAGGACAATGAAGCCGATGACCACCTGGTTGATCCGCCGGGCATTGCGATGATTGAACCAGGATGCACGCCGGGAGCACCAGATGGTGAGGAGGTATGCCAGAAAGGCAGCGAGGGTTGCTGCCGCGAGGAGTGCGGTAAAGGGGGGCATCTCCAAGGATGCAAGCGCGACCATCACTCCATTCCGCATCCGCCCCATGGCATAGAGCGCAGCAAGGCCGGTGAGGGCATTGGCGGTGTTCGCTGCGCTGGTAGCGAAGAGGTAGCCCCGGCGGTCGTGATCATAGCCTATCAGCGCAGCAAGCACCCCGTTGGCGGTTGCGGTGGAGAGTCCTGGTAACCAGCCTACCATCGAACCTGCACAGGTGCCGAGAATACCCCCCCGCATGATGGTTTTTGAGTCCAGGTCGAGTCCCTGGTAACCCTGTTCCGGCAACGGTCCCTG
>JAJRCM010000052.1 GCA_028678965.1 Methanomicrobiales archaeon
TCAGGGCATCAACAACCGAGAGAAGGAGCTGGAGGTCAGCATAGGCCTTCGCTGCCCGTTTCCGTCCTTCAAGGCGACAGGGAAGGGTGCAGAGAGCGAAAATCGGTTCAATAAATGATTTCCTGAGTTCACTGGCGATCCGTGGTATCGCGTTCACAAGCGTCCCACCAAGCCCGGCGCAGAGGAGAATGGCATCGATCTGGATAGTATCGACGTGCTGAATCCTGGTCAATACCTCTTCGATATGAATTGCATGCTCCACATCGTAGGGAAAGTGGGGATCGATGGGAGGGAAAAAGAGTTTTGAGGCATGGGGAAGGTGAGGTAGCTGCTGGAGGCTGTTGGGGTCAAGATCGATAGCCAGAGCTTTCATACAACAGACCTTGCTCCGGCAATCATGATCATAGAGGTGATCAACAATCCGTGAGCCTGCTCCGCCAACACCGATCGCAAGTACCCGCATTCGCGTAAACTCCGTAAAAACACGCTATTCGTAACGCGTTCGGTTCACTACAGTGTTTCATTACTAAGGTGGAGATTCACCCTATAAGTATCCATCGTACTCCCGTCGAACGAATCGATAGAGATACTATTCAAAAAGCCATTAAAAAGTTTGTTTTTTAAATCTGATGATAAAAAGGGGGGCAAAGGAAGGGTCAATGAAAAACAATAATGTATTTAACTCTCCGGACGGTATAGTTCATGAGGTGTATTACCTTGAGTTATGGAATTGAATTTGTTCCAGGAAACATCAATGTAAAGCAAGTTGTTACCTATTGTAAACTTGCCGAATCCAAGGATATCGACTATGCTTGGATCACCAATCACTACAACAACCGGCACTGCTACCCAACCCTTGCAGCGGTCGCCATGAACACCACAACCCTGAAGATGGGACCGGGGATCATGAACTCGTTCACGGACACCCCTGCCGCAATAGCCTCCTTCTTCTGCACATTGAATGAGATCTCTGATGGGCGTGCCGTACTCGGTATCGGACCCGGTGATCTCTCCACACTTCCCAAGATTGCCATCCAGGCGGAGAAGCCGGTCGCCCGGCTCGAAGAAGCGGTCGCAGTCATGCGGGAACTCGTCACCGGCGACACCGTGAACAAGAAGGGACGGGTATTCTTTGACTATAATGGTGCCAAGCTGACCGGTGTCACCCTCCCCAGCAAGAAGACGGGGATGCCCATCTACATCGGTGCCCAGGGACCGAAAGTGCTGGATCTTGCCGGACGGGTGGGCGACGGCGCCCTGATCAACGCGTCCAATCCGAAGGACTTCCAGGTGGCTATTCCCATCATCAAGGCCGCCTGCGACAAAGTCGGCAAGAAGGGATTCGACATCGGTGCCTACACCGCCATGTCCATCGACAAGAACAAGAACAAGGCCCGCAACGCCGCAAAGATTGTTGCTGCGTTCATCGCGGCCGGTTCCCCACCTGAACTCATCTCCCGTCATGGTCTCGATGCTAACAAGGTCGCAACTATCAAGAGCGCCCTCGCAAAGTTTGATTTCAAGACAGCCGGTGAGAATGTTGATGACAAGACTATCGATGCGTTCACTATCGCCGGTACCCCCGAAGAGGTCAAGCACAAGTGTGAGGACCTGACCAAGGCTGGTGTCACTCAGATCATCTTCGGCTCACCACTCGGCCCGGATGTGACCAACTCCATCCGTCTCCTCGGCAAGTACGTGATCTGATACCACTCCTGATTTCCCCTATTTTTTCGGTTGTTCTACCAAGACGAACCCAAGAAACGCTGCGGAGCCTTTTTCAACCCTGTATCTCCATAGAACATACTGAGAAGGCATGTTCTCTCATGAGGAGATCCGTACAGGCCAGGGTACCCTCCAATACCGCCGGGATACGGTCACTGGTATCTCCTGCCGGATCAGCTCCGAACGCATCAAGCGGGGTATCGATCAGATCCCGGCAGTCACCTATATACCGGAGGGGTGTCCTTTCTGCCCCGGTCGTGTCGAACAGGTAACCCCCACCTTTGCCGATGGGTCCCGCATCATCCACGGGGAGAGTGTCACTTTTCCCAACCTGTTCCCTTTCGCTGCCTGGCATACGGTCACGGTGATCACCCGGGAGCATGCCGTCGAACGCTTCACCCGGCAGCAGCTTGTCGATGCCCTGACCGGGCAGGTGGAATCCCTCCTCCCCCACCAGGGCTATGCCTCTATCAACTGGAACTTTCTCCCTTCCTCCGGAGCAAGTCTTGCCCATCCCCACCTGCAGGGGATGGTGGACCGGTACCCCTCGGCACGAGTACGGTGCTACCTAGAGGGGGCGGGGAAGTACCAGGAGGAGTGGGGGAGGCCGTACTGGACTGATTTCCGGGAGCACGAGAGAGATTCTGACCGGTACCTCTTCGGGGATGATATCCTCTGGGTGGCGAATGCAGTACCGGTGGGGGAGAGGGAGGTGCTGGGAGTGCTCCCTGGTGCCACGCTCGGGGAATTCGCTGCGGTCATCCCCCGGTGTGCCGACGGTATTCTCGCGGTCATCGATCTCTATCGTTCCCTGGGCACCTACGCTTTCAATATGTCCCTTTTCTTCGATGCCCGCCAGGGAAGTGACTTCTCTGCATTCTGCTCGATGATAGCCCGGATCAATCCCAATGCAGCGTCGCTCTCTGATTCATCCTTCATGGAGCGGCTCCATATCGAGCCGCTGATCCTCACCAGCCCCGAGGAGCTGGCGGCACAGTACCGGAAAGGGTACGGTGGGATTTTTCACCCCACCACCATCAGTCATTAGCTGACGATCTCGGTCGCATAGATTCGGCTCTGTCGCCTGACATGACCCGCGCACATTCACCACCGAACAAGAAAAACGGACCTGAAGTTCGATATCATGTCCGGGGGTAGGTGACGGGAGGGGGGTCAAGCCCCCCTTCCCGATCCCTACCCTTTTCAAGTTAAACGGGGAACGTTGAGACGCCATCTCAAGGATTATTTTTCGTATGGGCTATCAGGATGCGGACAGAGTACTTCTCTCTTGGATCAATTCTACACAGCCACACGAACAGTAACCGGGATGGATCTTCTGCACGTGCACTGAAATTCCCCTCAGGCCAGGCACGGGAAGAGAGTCTTACTGTAATAACACGGTCAGGTACATTTTCAAAAAAAAAGAGGGAGATTGGGGAACGATTACTCGGGCTTGCTGATGAGCTTCGTCTTGGAGACGATCATGCCATCTTTCTTGTGCGGTTTGCGGAGTACCGTGTCCATGCCCTTCTCCAGCTCGCGGGCTTCGTCGCAGAGAGCGGCTGCCTTGCGCATCATCTCGTGAGCGCTGCAGACGATGGGGACATAGTCCACGTACTCCTTGGTCATGAAGCAGCCCTTTACGTTCACACCGGCAACAGCCTGGGCAATCTCGTATGCTGCCCGGGCCTTGGCTAGGGCGTAGGGGTTGGTGAATTCGCCCTTGACGGCGCTGTCGGAGCTGACGACCACTTTGGGAAGCACCAGGGCGTCACCCTTCTTACCGGCCTTCACTTGGTCGATGACCTTGTCGAGCTCCACCTGGAGTTTTCGGAATGCACCGGTCCCCGCGAGCACCTTGACCAGGTTCCCGTTGTAGTCGGCCATCTCGATGGGATCGAGGAATTCACGGCGGGCACCAATCATCGCATCGGCCTTCATGATGATGTAGCCGAATTTGCTCGCCTTCAGGGCATCGTACTGTTCTTTCTTGGTGGTGATATCATCGGTGATCACGACAACGGGAATACCGGCCTTTAACAGGTCCTCACGGGCTTTGGTGGGTCCGGGAAGCACACCATTGGGGGATACCACGACGGTAAAGTCTGGGCCATATGCCTTCATGTTGGTGACCACACGGTCAATGTCTTTTTCCTGGAGTTTTGTACCGCTGGTCGCCATGAAGGTCTCCATGTCCTCACGGTCAGCACGCTCATCGAGCAGGAGTTCGGCCATTACACCGCTCGCAATATTGCCTAATTTGGCAATTCCTATTTTAACTACCATGTAAAACACCTCTTTTAAGTAATTACAACGTTATATCAATCAGTTGAAATATAAACATTTTGAAACATGGTTTTTCTATCGGGAAATATGATCCGGGGCCAGCACAGGGGGAACATAGGGAGCAGGAACATCGGGAGAGCATCTACAGCCCCCCCATTTCAACGCTGCTGGTCATGGCAGCTGGTTAATTAAAAGTGTTTAAATTCATTGAATAGTATAGTAAGTACTATGAAGGACACCCTCCTCACCGAGCGCCAGAAAGAGGTTCTTCGGCGGAGGAAACAGGGGCTCACCCAGCAGCAGATAGCAGATATCATCGGTACGTCCAAGGCAAATGTGTGCACCATCGAGAAGGCAGCACTGGATAAGATCCGCCGGGCGAAGGAGACCATCATATTCCTCTATTCTCTTGATGCCACCCCTCTCTGCGTCATCGCTGCGGGGACTGACCTGCTTGAGGTTCCGCCCCTCATTTATCGGGAAGCTGAACGGCTTGGGATCAAGGTCAGATACGATACCATCAACCTCCTAAACCTGATAAGGACGACTGCTGCGGAGCGGTGCAGAGGACGGTACATCAGGGATAACATCGAGGTATTCATCAACGAGAGCGGGGACCTGTATTTTGAGTGAGCCGGATAGTTCTTCACGGAATAATGGGAACAAAAATGGGATTTTTTCAATAGAACCACGAAAAAGATGGATTTCCACTGTTTAACCCGAATGAATCCCCCCCCAGGCCATCATACAATCCATTCAAGCGATCTATCGAGCGTCACTCACGATAACATTTATAAGATGTTCGAATGAAATTATAAGAAGCCGTTATGTGGCACTATCCACAGCAGTGGCATGTTCTACGCAATTGAAGAAATGCACGGTTGTGGGAGGTTGCCATACCAAATGGTGTGAATCCCTCGTCTACCGAGGGTCGAACCGGAAACGAGTTGTGCGCAGCACAACCGGCTGATAGACGCTGGATCTGACACTTCCGTAGGGGTGGACGTAACAACGGCCCATTCCGGTCGTACCGGAAACGGAGTGGCGTCAGGATCTCTTTGCGAGACGGGTCGTCTGGTGGGACCGAACCATACCCAGGTGGGAAGGTCGGTGAACATTTCCGCCATTCACAGGCATCGGATAAGCCGGTGACCGCATCGTATCTGCGGCTGCCGGACGGGTGCACAGGCATACGTTCCCGGGATCAGCAACGGTCGCACGAACCATACTGCGGCAGAAGTAGGAGCACTCGAGAATGAATGAACAAGAGTTGAGCGGACCATGCCGAAGATAAACAGACCACGCAGAGGTTCCCTCGCTTACAGTCCCCGCAAACGGGCGAAGAGTCACGTACCCAAATACCAGTCGTGGGGAGACTATAAGGGAGAACCCACGTTGCAGGGTATCGCAGGGTACAAAGTGGGCATGACGCACGTGATCATGGTGGATGACCACAAGAGCAGTCCCACCGAGGGAAAAGATATCATGGTGCCGGTGACTATTGTGGAGATCCCTCCTCTGAAGGTGGCTGCTATCCGTGCCTATACTCACGATTCCTACGGTGACCATGCGATGAGCGAAGTATGGGCGGAAGTGCTCGATGAGGATCTCTTCCGGCGCATCACCGTTCCCAAAGCCCATGACCGGAATGCAGCAATAGAAACGATCCGATCGGGGATCGCCGGTGGCCTGGTGAGTGATATTGTGGCCATCGTGCACACTATTCCTCATAGGATCAGCGGAATCCCCAAGAAAGTCCCTGACCTGATGGAGATCCGCATCTCCGGGAGCGATCTCGCGAAACGACTGGAGTACGGGCTCTCCGTCCTGGGAAAAGAGATACCGACAGAAGGACTGGTCAAGCCTGGTGCGTATATCGATGTGACCGCCATCACCAAGGGAAAGGGAACACAGGGCCCCATCAAGCGATGGGGAGTCAAGCTGCGGAAGCGGAAACACCGCGTAGGACGGGCACGCCATATCGGAAACCTTGGGCCATGGCACCCCCACCATGTCCGGTGGCAGATTCCCCAGCTCGGCCAGAAAGGCTACCAGCAGAGAACCGAGTTCAACAAGCGCCTCCTGAAAATCGGGATGGATGGCGTTGAGATCACTCCTTCGGGAGGATTCCTCCACTACGGTGAGGTCCGGAACCCGTACCTGGTGATCAAGGGTTCGATTCCCGGCCCGGCAAAGCGACTGATTCGTATCAGACCCGCGATCCGGCAGGGTGAACACAAGATACGCGTACCGGTGATAGAATTCGTCAGTATGCAGAGCAAGCAGGGGTGAGGGAGGATGAAAGTACAAGTGAAACAACTGGATGGATCGGTCACCGGTGACATTGAGCTCCCCGCCGTTTTCAGCGAGGAGTATCGTCCCGACCTCATCAAGCGTGCCGTTCTCGCACTGCAGAGTACCCGGTATCAGCCACACGGATCGTACCCCTACGCCGGAATACGGACATCCGCTCATTCCTGGGGGAGCGGGCGGGGCGTCGCACACGTACCGAGAATCAAGAACGCTTCACGGGCAGCCCGAGTTCCGCAGGCCCGTGGAGGGCGCGAAGCACACCCTCCCAAGGTGATCAAGGTCCTTGTGGAGAAGATCAACCGGAAGGAGCGGAGGAAAGCCCTGAAGTCTGCTATTGCTGCCACCGGCCATGAGGAACTGGCCAGGGCACGGGGCCATCGCTTTGATGTCCCGCTCCCTATCGTGGTTGAGGACCGTTTCGAAAGCCTCACCAAGGCTGATGACGTGGTCACCGCGATCAGGGCACTTGGTGCTTATGAGGATATCGAGCGATCCCGGGAGTCAAAGAAGGTGCGTGCCGGTCGGGGTAAGGTTCGGGGGCGCCGCTTCAAGCAGCGTAAGAGCCTCCTCATCATCACCGCGGGTGAGCCCCTCCGTGCAGCGAAGAACCTCCCTGGTGTCGATGCGGTGAGTGTGACGCAGCTCAATACCGAACTTCTCGCTCCCGGCACTCACGCGGGCCGGCTCTCCATATGGACCGAGAGTGCGATTCGGCAGCTGGAGGGATTGCAGTGACCATTCTTAAGTATCCCCTGGTCACCGAGAAGGCGATGATGATGGCCGATAAAGAGAACACGCTCCAGTTCCTGGTGGCACGGGGGGCCACACGGGACCAGATCCGCAGGGAGCTGGAGACTGCCTACGAGCAGGAGGTCAAGTCGGTCCGCACGATGATGACCACCAAAGGTGAGAAAAAGGCCATCGTCCGGTTTGCCAAGGAGAAAGCGGCAGAGGAAATTCTCAGCCGGCTCGGGATAATGTAGGTGAGGAAGCATGGGACATAGAATTCAGACGCAGAACCGTGGAAGAGGCGGCTCGACGTACCGGGCACCCTCCCACCAGTACCGGGCGGCTGTCGCTCATGCCGGCAAGAATACCGCCATAACCAGGGGTATGATCATCGATATCGAGCATGACCCCGCCCGGCACGGGCCGGTAGCCCTGGTGCAGCTTGCGGAGGGAACAACCACGTACGTGCTGGCTACCGAGGGACTCGGCGTTGGCGATACCGTGGAATGGGGCCCCGGAGCTGCCGTCAGGATGGGCAACACTCTCCTGCTCAGGGACATCCCGGTGGGGGCAATGATCTCCAATATCGAATCCCGACCCAATGATGGCGGCAAATTTGTCAGATCGGGGGGCGTTCAGGCCACGGTCA
>JAJRCM010000053.1 GCA_028678965.1 Methanomicrobiales archaeon
TGCAGTCAAAGAAGGTCATATGCTCCGAGCGGTACACGTTCCGGGTGGACATGTTGGGGTACACCGCCAGGAAGTCGGTTAGGTGTCCCAAACCGGATCATTGGTCCGCGAGTATAGAAATGCAGTAAATGAACATTATATTACGCAAACTATCGATAATATGCATATTCCCTCCCCCAGCGAATTGAAACAGAAACGGGAACAGCTCAAACTGAAGCAGGTAGATGTTGCCCGGCTCGCGGGACTGAGCCAGTCCATGGTTGCCCGGATAGAGTCAGGAACGGTGGATCCGCGGGTGAGCACCATGAAGAAGGTGGTCGAAGTACTGGCAGAGGCAGAGCGGTCGACGGTGGTTGCGCGGGATGTGATGTGCAGTCCGGTCTACAGTGTCCAGGCATCGGATCCTATTGCCAAAGTCGTGGAGATTATGGAAGAGCAGGGAATCTCGCAGCTGCCGGTCCTTGAGCACGGGGTGCCGGTGGGCTGCATTTCAGAGACCGCCATTATCAGTGCCATTGGGGAGAAGAAGCAGAGCAGGGATCCTCATCTCCGGGTGAGGGAATATATGGAATCTGGATTTCCCACCATCCCTCCCGATGCTGACTTGGAGATGGTGATCCACATCCTACAGAACCATCATGCAGTGTTGGTGGTGGAGAAGGGTGAGATACAGGGGGTCATCACCAAGCACGACCTAATCTCGCTCCTATCCTGAAGAGAGGAAATTAAAGTTTTGATACCAGATCCTGGAGCACCCGCACAGGATCGTCAGCTTTGACAACACTGGAGGCGAGTAGGACTCCTCTTGTCCCCAGGTCGAGAGCGGTCCTCACACAGGTGCCCGAATGGATTCCCGCCCCAGCGAGCACTTCTACGGAGGGATTCACCCTTTTTGCTGCAGCCAATGAACGCTCGATGATCCCCGGATCTGCTTCTGAGACCGAGATCTTCCCCCCGATAAGCTCAGGTGGTTCTACCGCAAGGTATGTCGGGCTGAACACCGCTGCCGCTGCGGTAGTCGCATCGTTGTTCGTACAGACCACCGTGTTGAGCTGATGCTCTTTCGCTGCCCTCACGGCAACCTCAATATCGGCAAGGGTCATCCGCCGTTCCGAGTGGTTTAAGAGCGTTCCTACGGCACCTGCAAACTTCACTACTTCTGCGGTGACATGACCGGTGAAGGCGCCGGGCATCACCGCGTCGATATGTTGGGCATACACCGGTATGTCGAAATGCCGGGAGATGCGGTGGATATCCGTGAAGGTGGGTGCGATGGCGATGGTCACCCCACTCTCTTCCGCAACCTGCCGGGCAGCCTGAGCGATCACATCTGCCCTCCGGCCGACACCCTCCCGGTACACCTTGCAATTGATGAGGATCAGGATTTCCTTCACGATTTCATTCCCCGGAAAGGATGTTACCCTCTCGGTCTTAAAGAGATGGGTTCCCACGCCTATTCTCTTCGAAAGATAGAATACCCTTCATAGAACAGGTATCTGTATGGATACAGCTATCGTGCGGAAGGGAGCGCTGCTGATAGGAGCGGTCATTATCTGCCAGGGAATAGGGCTTATTGGATCCCTCTTTACAACTCAAAAGATCCCGACATGGTATGCCACCCTGGTGAAACCGGCATTCAACCCCCCTTCCTGGCTCTTTGGGCCGGTATGGATCTGCCTGTATCTCCTCATGGGGATTTCACTATTTCTCCTCTTTCAAGAGAAAGAATCCTGTGCGAGGACAAGAGCACTGACACTATTTGGTCTTCAGCTGGTCATGAATGCTCTCTGGTCATTCCTTTTCTTCGGCCTTGAATCCCCCCTCTACGGCCTGATAGGGATTGTCCTTCTCCTGATCGCTATCATCTTGACCATGGGGGCAAGTTACCGGGTATCCCGATTGGCAGCCTATCTGTTCATACCATATGTCTGCTGGGTCGCTTTCGCGACAATCGTAAATTACTTTATATATATCATGAATCCTTGAAAAAAAGAAATTATTTCTATTTTTCCGATTTCTTGAGGGAGATGAGATCACCGAGCGTTGTCGCCACCTGTCCCCGTCGCTTGACCTTAGTATCATCGGGAGGGGCATCGATCAGAGAGATTCCCAGTATCTTTTCCAGCTTCACCCGTACGCTTTCCTCCGGAATAAGATCCCCCTTCTCAATCTTTTTAACCAGGAGTTCCCGCTCTTTCATGGCCAGGGCCAGGTCTTTTTGCGTCCATCCTTTCGCCATGCGGGCATTCCGTACTGCAGTGTTGTACCCTTCGATGATATCCCCTTGTATCCGGTCGAACAGATCCCTCCGCGGGCGAGGGGGAGGGCTTGCTGTCCTTTTTCCTGGTTCCGAAGATGGTTTTGCCACTGGGCGGCGTGGCTGCTGCACTTCTTTTCCATACTTTGCACACTGCATACAGACTTGCAGTTCCGCGCCCTCAATTCTGACCGTTTTTGGATATCCTTTGATATCTGCGCCGCATAATTCGCACTGCATAGGGGTAACAATCTTTATAGTTCATTTTTCCCTATATATCTAATTGATAGCAATGAGCGAATACCCGCCAGCGGGCGAAGAACCTCTTGATGAAGAAGAGGTATACAAGTACCTGCTTGATCGGATCAACGATCTGGAGAAGAGGAACTCCGAGCTCCGCGAGCAGTCACGCCAGCTGGAATCGGAAAAACGCTTGGGTGACACCCAGAAGATCCGTTACGAGCGGGAGATTCGGAAGCTCAAGAGCGAGATTGAGCAGCTGCGAAGTCCTCCTCTCATTATCGCCATGATCACCGATGTCATCGATAAAAACCGGGTGGTGGTGCGAAGCAGCGCCGGCCCCCGATTTCTGGTTCGCACCTCCCAGTTTATCGAGCAGGATCTGCTGAAACCGGGGGCACGATGCACCCTCAATCAGCAATCTCTGGCCCTCGTGGAGGTCCTTCCCCCCAATTATGATACCCAGATACATGGTATGGAGATCGTGCAGCTGCCTGAGGAGAAGTACGAGGATATCGGGGGACTTGAGCAACAGATCCTGGAGATCCGCGAAGCGGTGGAGCTTCCGCTCAAACGCCCGGACCTGTTTGCCACTATCGGGATCAAACCCCCTAAGGGAGTGCTTCTTTATGGGGCTCCTGGTACAGGTAAGACGCTCCTTGCCAGAGCAGTCGCCCATGAGACCAGTGCCCGGTTCCTTCGGGTGATTGCTTCTGAACTGGTGCAGAAATATATCGGTGAAGGGGCCCGGCTGGTCCGGGAGCTCTTCGATATGGCAAAGGAGAAGGCACCTTCCGTGATCTTTATCGATGAGATCGATGCCATTGGTGCCACCAGAATGGATGCTGATACCTCGGGGGATCGTGAGGTGCAGCGGACCCTGATGCAGCTCCTCGCGGAAATGGATGGGTTCGATGAACGCGGAGACGTTAAGATTATCGGGGCGACGAACCGGATAGATATTCTGGATCGTGCGCTGCTCAGACCCGGTAGGTTTGATCGTATTATTGAGATCCCATTGCCGGATATGGGGGGCAGGCTTGCCATCTTCCGTATCCACACACGGGGGATGAACATCGATGAGAGTGTCGATCTGAAAGAGATCGCTGCCCTGACTGACGGAAGGAATGGGTCCGATATTCGAGCGATCTGTATGGAGGCAGGCATGTACGCTATCCGGGCTGAACGGACCCAGGTGAACAGAGAGGACTTCTTAAAGGCAGTGGAAAAGGTCACGGTGGATTACCACAAGCATAAGTTCACGCCATCGTTCGGAACGATGTATGCATAAAAAAATTGTGGCAATCATACCCTTTTTTTTAAAAATTTCAAATGGATTTCTCCCAGCCCTGCCCCATATCAATGAGAGGCCGTAATTCACTGATTTCGAACGTCACGGCGGCATGTATCATCTTCGCTGCCTGCTCCCCCGAAATTTTCGCTATCTGACTCCTCATGGTATCCAGTGCCTGACCCGAGGTAGCATACGTTTTCATCTTCAGATAGACCCTGATGCCCTTCCAGTCCATGATGGTCTTTCCTGGCTCCATGATCATGTAGACGGCGTTAGGATTTTCCCTAAGGTAGGCAAGCGTGCGATTGTTCCCCAGCCCCATGACCACAGTTTTTTCATCAACCATCCGCGGTGAGCCGAATATCGCACTGTCGACCTTGCCCTCCTTACTTGATGTGCTAAGGATACCAATCCTTGGTTGTTTATTGAAGTACTCCATCAATTTTCCTGGCATTGTTGAAAACCTCCGTTTTCAAATGTTGCCTTATTCTTTCTACCCTAAAAAGCAAGTGGTAAGAATCATGACTGAATTATCGATAGGATCGCGAGAAGAATCGAATTTAGATGATTATTCACATGATTCTGGAAGTGAAAAAAGAGAATATATAAGGCTTAGACACACGACCCAGAGGCAGGGGTTGTCGTTGAGTTAAGCGCGACAGAACACACCGCTGGAGCGGTCACGAACGCGTTACAGATAGCCTGTTTGAATCCTTCTGGAGTGCGAGCTCCCGAATAGCGTATCCCGTTGATGAACAGTGTGGGCGATCCAGTCACCCCGTTCTTCTGGACGAGTGATTCGTCGCTCTTCAGCAGGGTTAGTCCCTCACCATCGTTCACGCATGCCGCTATCTCTGTGGTATTGATACCCAAGTCTGCAGCGGCAGTAGACCAGCATGCATCTAGGGCGGAGGAATTGCTATACACGGGATAGCACTTCTGGTTGGTGGCCATCAGGTACTCCCAGAATTTGGCAGGGTACTTTTTCATAATACAGAGTTGCCGGACATCCTCAGTTCCTTCGTTGATTCCATGAAGCGAACTCACTGAGGCGAGATCAGATCCTCTCACACTGGCAATGAAGCGAACATGAATGTCAGCTTTATTCCCCAGGAGATCCACCACCGGTTTCATGCTGTTTTCGGCCTGGACACCATAGGGACAGAAAGCCATCACATAGAGGTCCACCGTTGGCTTCTCCGACTTCACGATGGTGGGGGTGGGAGTCGGGGTAGTGGTTGTGGGAGTTGGGGCTGTGATATCCACATATTCGAGAAACAGGAGATGGCAGTCCTTCGAGGTAAAGACGGTGATATTATTTCCCTGGTAGGAAGTGATTACCTCATAGAGGCCGTTCTTTTCTGCGGTGGACAGGAGGGTTACTTTTGTGCCTGGCTGAACGAGATTGGTATTGATGTAGTCGGTCATCGTCGCACTGCAGGTGGCGATGGGAACGACGGGAGTTTTTTCAGGTGAGGGGGGATTGGTGAGGTAGACCGCAAGAAGTCCAATGAATGCAATTCCAATGACGATAGTGACGAGCATCCAAAGGTTCGGGCCACCACTGGTTTCAGGTTGTTTCTTATCTTCTTTTTTCATGCATACTCCTCAGATTGCAGGTATAGTGTTCCATCGAGCGCGTAATCAATGTTCCTCATCTGACGGTGGTTCTTCCGAATACGAACCTGTCTCTTCATCACCTTGATCCGGTCCGAGATGCCATACTTCTAACAAGAGATCATCAAGATCCCCAGAGGTGATGAATGAGGTTTTTTCTGCATCTTTGGGCAATTCAAGAATAGCGGCGAGCCGTCCCTTCCTGATCATGTACACATCGCGATAAGGCCAGTCCTCTGAGAGGGGAATATCACGGTCATAGATTTCTCGAGCGAGATCGAGCGTACCATAGACCTCATCTTTCAGCCCGAAGAGTACCTTACGCATATATCGCTGTACATACCACCGTAGTTCGGAGACAAGGGAGAGGGCCGTCCCCAGCGAGGTGGCCGTTATCTCGACCCCAAATCCCAGATTCCTCGGTTCGTAAAATCGCAAGATGTTACGGCTGGTTTCAGACGCCTGGAGGATGGCATAGAGATCAACGTTCCCTTTCGGCAGGAAGAGCACTTTCATTGTTTCACTTCGTAGCTGGAAGATGAAAAGGGAGGCAGACTGGTAATATATCCCTCGTGGTATTCACATCAATCCACCCTCCACTGGCGCGAGCACTTCAGGGGAATCGTTTCCAGGATTGTTCACCAGCTTTGAGACACGATAGGCTTCCAGCGGGGCAGCAGGATAGGGAGTGAAGATCTTTTGAAGCGAAGGAGGGTCCAGTGGTTCAGTTCCCAGCCAGTGATCCTCGTCCTCCTGAAAGAGGATAACGGGCATTCGTGAATGGATGGATGCAATGACGGCATTGGGTTCAGTGGTAATAATGGTGCAGGAATGGACAGGACCCTCGTCTCCCTTCCAGATATCATAGAGGCCAGCAAAGCCGAAGAGTGTGTCATCCTTGCGATGGATGTAATACGGTATTTTCTCTTTTCCTGCCGTCTTCCATTCGAAGAAGCCGCTCGCTGGTATAAGGCACCGACGGGTGGCAAGGAGCGTGCGGAACATCTGCCGTTCAGTAAGGGTTTCAGCCCGGGCATTGATGGGGTGGTGACCTTCAGAAGGATTTTTGCTCCACGAAGGAGTGAGTCCCCAGTGCATCATAGTGAGAGTATGTTTGTTCCCAGAACTTTCGGCGAGGATAACCGGAATGTCCTGGGAAGGAGCGACATTGAAACGAGATCTCGGTTCCCAGTCCCCTTTCGGAACAGCGAACCGATCAAAAA
>JAJRCM010000054.1 GCA_028678965.1 Methanomicrobiales archaeon
GATTCGCTACCCGGGTGAGTCCCTTCACATGTTTGAGGAGACCGCCGATGAATTGAAGGGCGACATCAGAGAGCTGTCGTGGTTTCTCGGGGTCGAAAAAGGCGTTCTTACCCTCGTTGAATAGCGAACAGTGGGTGTGCATCCCGCTCCCGGCAACACCATAAACCGGTTTGGCCATGAAGGTGGCATGCAGCCCCTGAGTCAGTGCGATGGTTTTCGTGGCAATACGATAAGTGACCACGTTATCTGCAGTGCTGAGGGCGTCGCCGTACTTGAAATCAATCTCATGCTGTCCTGCTGCAACTTCATGGTGGGATGCTTCGATATCGAGGCCCATCTCAATGAGGGCACGGACGATATCCCGCCGTACATCTTCCGCAAGGTCTACCGGGGCAAAATCGAAATACCCGCCATAATCCTGGGGAATGAGAGACGCCTGGCCATTGACCAGTTTGAATAAGAAAAACTCAAGTTCAGGCCCGGTATTAAAGATATATCCCTTCTCTTTCGCCCGTTCGAGTGCTCGTTTGAGAATGAAGCGGGGGTCGCCGACGTAAGGTTTGCCATCGTAGGTATTGACATCGCAAATCATCCGGGCAACGCGTTCGCTCATTGGATGCCAGGGTAGGATTGCATACGTTCCCGGGTCGGGGATGAGGAGCATATCCGATTCTTCGATGCGGGCAAATCCCTCAATGGAGGAACCATCGAAGTAAATACCATTCGTCAGGGCTTTCTCTGCCTGACTCACCGGGATGGCCACGTTCTTTGATTGTCCCTGAATATCGCAGAACTGAAGCCGCAACGATTTGACATCATCTCTTTTAATCCGATTCAGAATGCGTCTGGTCTCTTTTTCGCCTGCCATGGTGTTCCTCAGAAACCGGAGAGGTATCCGGTGGAGCTGTACCGTTGCAGGTGGTATTAACCATTGTTAAAAAGAACCGCAGATGATGCCCCGCTGGCCGCACGACGATCCGTGCGAATGAGTGAGATGGGAATCAGTGGAATGGTGCTTCTATGATATATTATTTATACTTAATGGTATCATATGTGAAAGGAAACGGAGCCTCACGAGCGGTCATGCTTTATCTTACACCCTGTAAAGGTCAATCATTCACCGCAGGAATGCTCGTTCGGGGAACGTGGTAGTCATGTGTGGCATAATCGGTGTCATCGACCGTAGCCGGAAGGCGATGGATGGATCCAAGATCAAGCTCTCTCTCTCCATGATGAACGAGCGGGGGAGTGGAGAGGGTGCTGGCTACGCGGTGTACGGAGTCTACCCGGAGTTTAAGGACTACTATGCCCTGCATGTCTTTTTTGACAAGGTCCACGAGACGAAAACGCAGTTCGAGACAATCCTGGAAACCTGGGGGCGGATCATCCATGATGAGGAGATACCAACGTACGAACAACCAAACCTGCGAAAGCTTCACACCCCATGGCGTTATTTTTTCAAACCCGACCGCTGTCTGATGGCATGGAGTAAATCCCCCGAGGATGACATCGTCAGCTACCTGGTGATGAAAGTGAACACCGAGCGGAAGGGGGCACTCATCATCTCTTCAGGGAAGAATGTGGGAGTGTTTAAAGCTGCCGGATGGCCGGAGGATGTGGCAAACTTTTACCGTATTGAAGATTACAGGGGATATCTCTGGCTGGGACACAATCGCTATCCCACTAACACTCCCGGCTGGTGGGGAGGGGCTCATCCATTCAACCTTCTCGACTGGAGCGTGGTGCACAACGGGGAGATAACCTCTTACGGCACAAACCGGCGGTATATTGAGAGCTATGGATACTACTGCACCATGTTTACGGATACTGAGGTCGTCGCCTATCTTGTCGATCTTCTGGTCAGAAAACATGGTCTTGCCGAAGAGCTTGCGGTCCGTGCGCTTGCACCTCCCTTCTGGAATGAGATTGATGCCATGCCAGAGAAGGAACGAGCGCTCAATACTGCCATCCGCCTCACCTATGGGCCTGCCCTGATGAACGGTCCCTTCGCTATTGCCGTCGCACGAGAAGATATGCTCCTGGGATTTACTGACCGTATCAAACTGCGGCCCCTGGTCGCTGGAGAGCATGGTGACCTCCTCTACATCTCCAGCGAGGAGGCAGCCATGAGGAGGATGGATCCTGAGGTGGAGCGGACCTATCTTCCCAGAGCGGGAGAACCGGTGATTGGGAGGGTGAGAGTATGAGCATCGGCAGTACCCCTCCACGGTATAAACTCCAGATTGATCGTGAACAGTGCATGCTTTGCGAGCGGTGCATCGAGAGTTGTCCCTACGGAGTCTTCCGCAGGGATGGGGATCGCCTCATCATCAATTCACGGAAGTGCACTGCCTGCCACCGCTGTATTGCCATGTGCCCGCGGGACGCCATCAACCTGATTGAACACCCGGTGGACTATCGCAGCCACCCGGTATGGACACGGGACGTGAGGGAAGCCATCTATAACCAGGCAAGGACGGGCAGGATACTTCTCTCCGGTATGGGAAATGTGGGGGCTTATCCTATCATCTTCGACCAGCTGGTACTCGATGCCTGCCAGGTAACCAACCCCAGCATCGATCCGCTCCGTGAACCGATGGAACTCCGTACCTATCTCGGGAAGCGACCCTTGGATCTGAAACTGCGGAGGTCCGAAGCTGGCGAGGTGGAGCTTCTCACCGAAATTGCTCCCAACCTCCAGATGGAGACACCCATCATGATCGCCCATATGAGCTATGGCGCTATCAGCCTGAATGCCCAGCTCAGCTTAGCGAGAGCTGCCTTGGAAACAGGCACCTTCATGGGCACGGGAGAGGGCGGTCTTCACCAGGCACTCTATCCCTTCCAGAAGCACATCATCGTTCAGGTGGCATCAGGAAGATTCGGGGTGGATATCAACTACCTCGAGCGGGGAGCCGCTATCGAGATCAAGATCGGGCAGGGGGCAAAGCCGGGTATCGGGGGGCATCTCCCGGGAGAGAAAGTGTGTGCCGATATCTCCTGTACCCGCATGATTCCCGAAGGGAGCGATGCTATCAGTCCGGCACCTCACCACGATATCTACAGTATCGAGGACCTGAAACAGCTGGTACGGTCCCTCAAGGAAGCCACTGAGTGGAAGAAACCTGTCTTTGTGAAAATTGCTGCGGTTCACAATGCGGCGGCTATTGCCGCAGGGATTGCCCGATCCTCTGCTGATGCGGTGGTTGTCGATGGGTTCCGCGGGGGAACCGGTGCGGCACCGAAAGTATTCCGTGATCACGTGGGCATCCCTATTGAAGCAGCCATTGCCAGTGTCGATGCCAAACTCCGGCAGCAGGGGATTCGGAACGAGGTCTCACTAGTCGCGAGCGGTGGATTACGGGGCAGTGCGGATGTTGCGAAAGTTATTGCTCTCGGCGCAGATGCGGTCTACATCGGAACCGCCGCCCTGGTGGCTATGGGGTGCCGGGTATGCGGTACCTGCTACCGGGGGCTCTGCCCGTGGGGTATCGCCACCCAGCGGCAAGA
>JAJRCM010000055.1 GCA_028678965.1 Methanomicrobiales archaeon
AACGGCGTCGATGTTTGCCGAGACACTGGAGATACCGTGCTCCACGAGCCATTCCACCATCGACGGATCGGAACCTGCCTGCCCGCAAATGGAGCACTCCACCCCGTGAGCACGGCACACCGCGATAGCATCGTCAATCAGCTTGAGCACCGCGGGGTGCTTCGGCAGGTACATATCGGCCACCAGCTGGTTGTTCCGATCGATGGCCAGGGTGTACTGGACGAGATCGTTTGTACCGAACGAAGCGAATTTGATACCGCGACGGATAAACTCCTCCACCAGGATCGCACTGCTGGGGATCTCGATCATGATCCCAAGGGTGACCGCATCCGCATCAACCCCCCACTGTGCAATGAGGGTTTTTGCCCGGCTGAACTCATCGGGATGACTCACCATAGGGAACATGAGGCCCAGGTTAGGGTACCCCTCATTCCATAACCGCTTGAACGCTTCCACCTGGAGTCTGAACTGTTCGGGGGTGGCAATATCCCGCCGTATCCCCCGCCATCCCAGCATAGGGTTATGCTCCAGCGGTTCATCTTCGCCTCCCTCCATATTTCGGAACTCATCGGTTGGGGCGTCGAGAGTACGGACCCAGACTGGCTTACCGGGGAAGGCATCGAGGACGACCTTGATCCCCTGGTGGAGTTCCTGGATGAACTCCTCCTCCTTGTGGTGCAGGATGTACCATCCCGGGGTGCGGTTGAGACCCAGGATCAGGTGCTCGATGCGGAGCAGGCCAACTCCGTCTGCCCCGGTGGCCGCTGCCCGCTGCGCTGCCTCAGGGAGTGAGACATTCACCTTGACCAGCGTGGCGGTGATCATGGGGGCAGCAGCTACGGTCCGGCTCACGGCAGCCTCCTCTGCCTTTGTCTTCTTCACCACCGCTCCCTCGTACACCATCCCTTTCTCCCCATCAATAGTAACGATCTGTCCCTGCTGGAGGGTGGAGGTGGCTTTCTTCGTCCCGACGACCGCCGGGGTTCCCAGCTCCCGGCTCACGATGGCAGCGTGGCAGGTCATCCCACCCTCATCGGTAACAATACCGGCGACCTTCCTCATCGCTGGCACCATATCGGGGTTGGTCATCTTGGTGACCAAGATATCTCCTTCCTTTACCACCCCTACATCCTTGTTGCTCATCACCATCACTACCCTTCCAGTAGCGATCCCTGGCGATGCGCCCTGCCCCTGCACCAAGATCTTCGCCTCGGTCTTCTCGCTCCGCTCCATGGGCATTAGGCCTTTAATGGTGGTGATGGGTCGTGACTGAAGGATATAGATGGTATCACCGATGATCGCCCACTCCACATCCTGCGGCTGACCATAGTGGTCCTCAGCGATCTTCCCATATTCGGCGAGGCGCTTCACCTCGTCTTCGGAAAGCACAGAACTCTCCTGCCGGTCCTTGGGTAGTTCGATGGTTTTCGTCCCCTTTTTCCCATCCGGCACGATGGCTATCTTTTTGGTCCCGATGATCCGGTCCACCACCCGCCCCATGCGGCGGTCGAATACATACTTATCAGGCGAGACGCTTCCGGAAACGATGGCTTCTCCAAGGCCCCATGAGCCTTCCACGATGGTTTCCGGTTCTCCGGTCACCGGGTGGGAGGTAAACATCACTCCGGCTTTTTCCGCGGCCACCAGCTCCTGGACAACGACGGCAATGTTCACCGTGCGGTCATCAAACCCCTGGCGGGCCCGGTAATAGATAGCCCGTGCTCCATAGAGCGATGCCCAGCATTTCTGAACCGCCTCCAGAAGGTCATCCACCCCTTTGATATTCAGATAGGTCTCCTGCTGGCCGGCAAAGCTTGCCCCAGGCAGATCTTCTGCTGTAGCGCTCGATCGTACGGCCACCACAAGATTGCTGCCCATTCTCTGGTATGCCTTCTTGATCTCTTTCTTGAGATACTCCGGCATTTTTTCCTGGAGAATGAGGGCTTTTGAGGCCTCAGCAGCCCGGTCCAGTGCGGCAGTATCTTCAATATTGAGGTGTTCCAGTGTAGGGAAGAGGGTCTCCTCGATACCTGCTTCTATCAGAAACTTACGGAATGCCTGTGCAGTGACAACGAAGGCTTTAGGGACCGGAAGACCGATGGAGGCCATCTCTCCCAACGAGGCTCCCTTCCCACCGACAAGAACGATGTCCTCCTTCGTTATTTCCCCGAGCTGGAGGATATTCGGGGCATTGCGCATGGTGGCGTCCATACTCATTCTTCCATTCTGGATTTAATATAGCTTGATGAGGGATAAGGATCATGAGGTACGGTGCATATACGATAAAGGACGTGATGGCGTGCATAAAATTCTAGTGAGTGATCCTCTCGCTGAAGAGGGGCTCTCCATCCTGCAGGAACACGGCAGGGTGGATGTCCGCACCGAACTGAGCGAGGATCAGCTGGTGGCAATCATCAAGGACTACGATGCCCTGGTAGTGAGGAGCGGGACACAGGTGACTGCCCGGATTATTGATGCCGGAAAACGGTTGAAGATCATCGGGCGAGCAGGAACCGGAGTAGATAACATTGACGTGGAGGCTGCGACCCGACGAGGGATTCCCGTGGTGAACGCTCCGGAGGGAAACACGCTCGCTGCCACGGAGCATACACTGGCCATGATGCTCGCCCTTGCCCGGAACATCCCCCAGGCCACTGCTTCCCTGAGGCAGAAACAGTGGAAGCGATCCAAGTTCATGGGAGTTGAATTGAACGAGAAGACCCTGGGGATCGTAGGATTTGGCAGGATCGGGCGGGAGATCGCCAAGCGGGCCAATGCCATGCAGATGCGCTGTGTGGCGTACGATCCATTCATCAGTGCGGAACGTGCCCAGCAGCTGGGTGTGGAGCTCCTCCCCCTTGACGAGGTGATACGACAGTCCGATGTGATTACCGTGCACACCCCTCTCACCAAGGAGACCACCCACCTCATCAACGCGGACAAGATTGCCATAATGAAGGATGGGGTACGGATCATCAACTGCGCACGGGGGGGTATTATTGATGAGAAAGCCCTCTATGAGGGGCTGAAGAGTGGCAAGGTGGCGGGAGCGGCCCTCGATGTCTTCGAGGACGAACCGCCCCTCAAATCCCCGCTACTCGATCTCGAGAACGTCGTTGTCACTCCCCACCTGGGGGCGAGCACCGTGGAAGCGCAGCAGAATGTCGCAACTACCGTGGCAAAGGAGATAGTGTCGGTGCTCCACGGGGGTCAGGCAAAGTACGCGGTCAATGCCCCCATGATCCCCTCCGAGCTGCAGGACCGGATCGAACCCTTCGCCACCCTAGGAGAGAAGATGGGGCGGTTCCTCATCCAGCTCCTGGAAGGACGGCTGGAGGGAGTGGATATCGTCTATGGTGGTGAGATCTCCCAGCTCGCCGGCAATACCAAGTTTATCACCCGGCATGTCCTGAAAGGGCTGATGGATCCCATCCTCCAGGCACCCGCGAATATCATCAATGCTGAGTATATTGCCAAGGAACGAGGCATCACCATCCGGGAGACCATCACTGAGGAATCCCATGGTTTTAAGAACCTGATCACGATCTGCACGACCACTGATCGTATGGCGGAGACGATGAGTGGTTCAGTCCTGATGAAGGGGAGGAGCCGGATCGTGGGCATCGGGGGGTATACGATGGATATGATCCCGGAAGGTTATGTCATCGTCTCCCGTCACCTGGATAAACCGGGAGTCATCGGACGGGCTTCCACGATTCTGGGAGAGTCGAATATCAACATCGCTGGGATGCAGGTAGGAAGGATCAACCCCGGGGAAGAAGCCATCATGGTCCTGAACGTGGACAGCGAGGTCCCATCAGATGTCATGGAAAAGATACGCTCCAAGGTAGGCATCTTCACAGCCAAGTTCGTCAAACTATAACATTTTTTCTTCCGCGGGAAAGTGCCTGCGATACAAGAACAATTTTTATAGCGTCATTACCTATATTAACAGGTCAATTTTAACGGGCTCGTGGTCTAGTGGTATGACGTCGCCTTGACACGGCGGAGGTCTCGAGTTCGAGTCTCGACGAGCCCATCCCGTTTCTCCTATTAAGACTCGTAATG
>JAJRCM010000056.1 GCA_028678965.1 Methanomicrobiales archaeon
ATGTAGCCATCTTTCTGTTAGATTCGAGAAGGAATTTTTATTCACTCATGCTTTGGAGTGTGATTGGGATCCATCACCGAATAATGAACTGATCCATTGATACCATAGTTGACATCAACCCCCAGACCTTTCCCCCCGCTCTTTCACCATGTTCCTCCCCGTAAAAAGACATGACATGGCACGCACCATTCAACACGAAATCCATGCGAAAGTGACGTCATGGGAACCTTTGATAAATTGACGGGGAAAATCTCGCGAAAAACAGATGCCTCAGCCCGGATTTGAACCGGGGACAGCCAGATCTTCAGTCTGGCGCTCTCCCAGTCTGAGCTACTGAGGCGGTGAGATCATGTATGCTCCCTATCCTCTAATAAATGATCGCTTTCCCGTTATGGAAGCGGGAATTTGTCAACCGGACCCTTTATGATCCTCGCCTACCAGATAATAGGTGGTATGGTGATAGCCCTTCTGCCCGCGAAGACGAGGGCGAATGGTGACCGGCTGGTTGATGCTCTCCTCGTCAGGCAATCAAAAGTAGTACATCTCACCCACAACGATCTCGATGCGGTCGGGGCGGATGCCGTTCACCGCATGGCCTATGGCGAGGTATTCTCTATCTTTTGCTCGGTCGGAGGATTCCTCCCTATCTTGGAGAAAGTGGTAGGCACACCTGGCAAAGGAGATCTGCTGAGCATCACCGACTTGGGGTATCAGCCAGGAGCTGATGGATTACTCAAACGGGGGCTATCGAATGGGTGGCGGGTGGAGTGGCGGGACCATCACCGGTGGGAGGAGAAAGAGGAGCGAGAGATACGATCACTCGCCCAGGTGCTGTATATCGATACTGCTCTCTGTGCTTGCGGAATAGTCGCCCGAGATCTTCAGCCATCAAATCCAGTTGCTCGGGAAGTGGCCTCAGTGGTCTGTGATTATGACCTCTGGTGGAACAAGGAGCCCCGTGCCGGGGTCTTGGCGAGAGTGGTATCGCGGGAGGAGAATCGCACCCATGTCAGGGACTGTCTGGTGAAGGGAGTCTTCTCTGATCCCTTCATTGAAGGGCAGTATCGCACTATCCAGCGTGAGATGGAAGAGGCGATCAGGAAGAGTATCCGCAGGACACGCATGTATGGTACCAAATACCGTATCGCCATTGCCCCTCTGTATGGGTACCCCAGCGAGACCGCAGCAGCCATTCGTCAGGCAATGGGATCAGAGATTGAGGTGCTCGTGTCCCCTACTGGCCGCTTCTCCATACGATCGGTTCCACCGATTAGCCACTTGATTGCCCGTGAATTCCAGGGTGGCGGGCACGCAAATGCTGCAGGTGGATCGTTGAACTTCTCACTCTGGGATAGGATCACATTTTTTCTGATGCACCGCACCCCCCACTATCCTCGTTTGGTTACGGTTGCGGAGACGAAAGAGTGACTTCCGCCCTCCCAATGATCTGGGTCCAGTAACGTTCACACTCCTTCCGGCAGTAGCCTCCCACCACAATGGTGTCTGGGTCGTATTCCCGGAGGGCAGAATGGAGGTGCTCAGGGTCAGGGTTGACAAGAATCACCTGGGAGATATCGAATTCGTCCCTCATTGTCAGGACGAGATCGAGGCGGCTCGCTGGCACTACCACTATCGTTTGGTATTCGAGGAGGAGGCTGAGCGATTGCCTATCCGCGGTCTCACAATACACCAGCTGCCGCCTCCCGGTAAGCCTTTCGAGTTCCTCTTCAATCACCCGGTCGCAGAGGAGTACATGGCCCTGCACTCCCGCATCCCTCATACTCCGCATAACCTGCCGGTACGCGGAGATCACACCATAACTACGCTCATCTGAGTCACTCTCAGAGGAGTCTCTTGCAGAAAGGAGATGGGGTGCAGGGATAGAGAACCAGAGCCGTTTTCGCAAGGTGATCATATGGGTTGCATCAGCAACCAATTGATCGGGGTGAAGGATAATCTCCTCCAAAAGGTACCCTTCCTTAGGCCCCGGCAATGCTTCCCTGAATCGGGGGCTATACATCCTGCCCCCCACCGCAGGAATATCAACCCCCTCCTGGCAGCGGAGAGATTCCTCCAGCTTGTAGGTGAAGAGATCTCCCTCCTGGCCATGCCGGTCAGTGATCCAGCTGGCGAGACGCTCCAGGGAGGGATTCTCCACCTCTGATCCTAGGGAACGGACCGGGAGCTTCAGGCGTTTGGCCATCGTCTCACTCCTTCCGCTCCCAGAATCCGGTCAGCGTCCTCCATATCTTCTCCCGTACGTCACTCATCCGTTCCTTGATGATACCGTTTCCGCGGGATTCCCCCTCTTCATACAGGGAACGGTTCACCTCAATCTGGACCCAGGGGATTCCCTTGTGCCAGTAGTGGGAATTGATGATGAACCCCCCGGAGAAGGGATCGTTGATCGCCACCTCATGGTCCAGTGAAAAAACCTCCCGGAACTCTCGGGAGAGTGAGATCACCCATTCAGGGGGGCATGTAACGAGGCCTTTCCGCCGCGGCCTCCCCCGCCGGTCACCATTGTTCCCCAGACAGATGAGCGGCCGTTCCTTTCCCGCATCTTTCTGGGTCAGGGGACCAATGGGAAGCATGCTGTGGCAGTCGAATGCGATCTGCACCGCATGGGTATCGAGTAACCTGTCCACCTCAGCATGGTATGGGAAGTAGTATCGTACCAGCAGGGTATGGATGAGCCTGATATCGGGATAGCGGTCTGGGAGATAGACGTGTGAACCATCCACTGTCTGCCGTTTTATCAGCCCGTCAGGATCGCGGGGGGGCAGGGGGTAGGGGGGCCGGTTTAGGTCAACAATCATCCGCGAGACGGGAGTATCGATGAATGCGGCAATCCTGTCATGAAAATCGAAAAGATGGCGGGTGCCCGGGTCGCTGTAGTGAGCGAGTTCCTTCACTTCCAAATTGCAGAGACCACTCACTTCGGGAGGTACTTTTATCCCACCATGGGGGACTGAAATGAGGAAAGGGTATCGTTTGGTCACCGTTGTTCCGGAGGAATGTACATCACGGCATGGGTTAATGGTTTGGTGCTGACTGTGAACGATACCCATGCATTAACCTTTATTACGCAATGTATCATGTTCGTACCCGAGAGGCAGGCAGTACGTTCATCTTATTTATAGCACGAAGATGAAATCGTTAGGGATGAATCACCAACCGATACTGGTGACGTGTGGTCTTCCCTATACTAACGGCCGCTGCCATCTCGGGCACCTCCGCACCTATGTGCCCGCTGACTTCTTTGTGCGGTTTCTCCGCCGCACTGGACAGGAAGTCGTTTTTATCTGTGGTTCCGATAACCACGGCACTCCGATCGTGGTGAGTGCTGAAGAGGAGGGAATTCTTCCCCGCGATCTCTCTCTCCGCTACCACAAGCATTTCGATGAAACCTTCAAACAACTCTCAATAAATTTTGATCATTTCGGGATGACCGATGGGGAAGTTAACCACCGACGTACCCGATCGATTGTCCAGAGGCTCATCGACAAGGGATATGTCTACAAGAAGACCATCCAGCAGAGTTACTGTGCCAAATGCTGTCGATTCCTCCCTGACCGGTATGTCGAGGGAAACTGCCCATACTGTGGCGTCTCTGCCCGCGGAGATGAGTGTGACCAAGGGTGCGGTCGCCACCTCGAACCAGGGGAGATCAAGAACCCGCGGTGCCGGGTATGCGGACAGTCCGCGGAACTCCGTGAGCAGGAGCATTATTACTTCAAACTAAGCGAGTTCAGGGATTTTCTACTTTCCTATCTCCCGGATCTGGGAGGCACGGTGATCGCGAGGAATTATGCCATCGGCTGGGTGAAGGAAGAGCTCCATGATTGGTGTATCACCCGTACCCTTGACTGGGGTGTCAGGTTTCCCGGGGCTGAACACCTGGTGGTCTATGTGTGGGTCGATGCCCCGATCGGGTATATCTCTTTTACCGAGGAATGGGCAGAAAAGACGGGGGAAGATTGGAAGGCCTTCTGGTGCGGGGACATCGCGCCGGTCACCCATTTTATCGGAAGTGACATTATCTACCACCACACTATCTTCTGGCCAGCGATGCTCAAGGGAGCAGGGTACGGCGTCCCTGAAGCCATCGTTGCCAGTGGCATGCTTAAGGTGAATGACCAGAAGTTCTCCAAGAGCCGGGGATACGTCGTTTGGACGGGTGAAGATTACCTGGAAAAAGGAATGTCACCTGACTATCTCCGGTATTATCTGCTCTCCTATACCAACCACACGAAGGATCTCAATTTTGCCTGGAAGGTCTTCCAGGAACGGATGAATAACGAGGTGGTGGGGACTCTCGGTAACTTCATTTATCGCACCCTCTATTTCGCGTACAAGTTTTTCGGGCAGATACCTGAGACTTCGCCCGATGAAACGATCTCTGCTGAGATTCAGCGTTCCATCGATAGGATCGAGACAAGTGTCCGGGCATATGAGTTCAAGTCAGCGGTGGATGAGCTGATGGCCCTGGCAGCGTATGGGAACAGTTACATCCAGAACAATGCTCCCTGGCAGGTGGTGAAGACTGATCGCCAGGCAGCAGAGACGATCATCCGCACCTGTCTTCAGATCGTTCATGCTCTCACCCTTCTCTTGGAACCGGTGATGCCCGTTTCAGCGCAAAAAGTCTGGTCCATGCTCGGGAATAACGATGATGTGGGAACGCACCGTTTTAGCGAAGCACTCGACCCACTTCCTCCACGGACCCTTCCTGCACCTCAACCTCCTTTCCAAAAGATCGAGGATGAAAACGTCAGGGAGCTGGAGGCTACTCTTCAGGCCAGGGTGGAGGCTGCACAGATGAAGGCAAAATCGCGGGAGGAAGTATCGATCGAGGACTTCGGGAAGATCGATATCCGGGTGGGGACGATAACCTCTGCTGTACCGGTGAAGGGATCAAAAAAACTCCTGAAATTGCAGGTACATGTGGGGGAGGAAGAGCGCCAGATTGTCGGTGGGATTGCGGAGTTTTACTCAGCCGAAGAGCTGGTGGGCAAGGAGGTGGTGGTCGTACTGAACCTGAAGCCGGTCAAGATATTCGGGATAGAGAGCAGGGGTATGATTCTTGCTGCCGGGGACCAGGCATCTCTCCTTGTGCCCCTTCGGCCAGTGGAACCAGGGACGAAAGTACGGTAAGACCCTCCTATTCATCTCGGACAGTATACCATCAATGAATACTCATCCCTCTCATAGCACGTTTTGATGAGACAGTATGTACTCCCCACTGAAGAATTTCTTCTGGACAGAGTTTTCGGCTGGTTGCAGTACATTTGACGGTATTGCAGGTTCAGTATCGGAGCAGAGCAAAGGACCAACATAAAAAAAACCACGGGCCTGGGGGGATTTGAACCCCCGACATCCGGGTTAGAAGCCCGGCGCTATGTCCTGGCTAAGCCACAAGCCCCGATTCTAAGTATGTGGCGCCGTGCACCCTTAAAGGTTACAGGGGTGCTAAAAAAGGGTATTACAAGGCACAGTATTGCAGTGCCTTTACCGCGTCCACAAGGGTGGCCTGTCCAAACCCTCGTGATTCAACCTGCTTGATGGTGGAACTGCACACATAGCGGAGCTGGATCCGCGCCGACGTCCTCTCCCGTTCCTCGTAGACCATGGGATTGGTGAACTCGATGATGCGTTTCATACTGATGCTGATCCCAAGTACATGGGCAAGGATCCCACCGTCTCCTGGCGCAAGATCCTCGAGATCGGTTGAAGTCATGAATAAGAGGGTTTCAGGATGTACCTCGGTGAGGGTGATGATGTTGTGGGCGCTTGCCAGCTCCAGGGTCCTCGGTCTCCCCAGCTTCAATTCCGCGATGATGGAGGGATTAATTCCAGTCAGTGTTGCATACCTCATCATCATCACCCATACATCGGAAGCTGTTCTTTCTTCTGTACTTTTTCCGTGGTCTGCACTTCTTCAGAGAGCTTGTGCATCGC
>JAJRCM010000057.1 GCA_028678965.1 Methanomicrobiales archaeon
AAGCAATTCTGCGTACAGAACGGACAGCGTTGAACCTCATCGGCAGGATGAGCGGGATTGCATCTGCCACCCAATCACTGGTGAACCGGGTAGCGAGTATCAATCCCCGCTGCAGGGTGGCTGCGACCCGGAAAACGGCACCGGGTCTGCGGCATTTCGACAAGAAAGCCGTTCTTTTAGGAGGCGGGGATCCGCACCGTGGCACCCTTTCAGACATGATACTCATCAAGGACAACCACCTGGCACTCGTCCCCTTACCCGAGGCCATCAGCCGTGCACGGCGGGATAGTCTCTCTCGCAGGGTGGAGGTTGAGGTGAACTCCCCGGAGATGGCTCTCCAGGCAGCACGGTGCGGGGCGGATGTTATCATGCTGGACAATATGACTCCTGCCTCGATCCGTGACACTATCAGCCAGCTGGAACATGCAGGTCTCAGGGATGGAATGACGATCGAGGTATCAGGAAAGATTACGGAAGACAGTATTGCCCAGTACGCCATTCCAGGAGTGGATATGATCAGCATCGGTGCTCTCACCCATTCGGTAAAAAACTTTGATGTGACGCTGGATATCGCTCCACAAGACTGACCTCTTCAGGATTTCTTGACTGAAAAAGGAAAACCATTATCGTCCTTCCTGCAGATGCCCCTGTGAGCGTGTACGTAATGGGGAACGAACCACAGGAGACGGCCGGGACGGGCGACGATACACAGGCTAGCGGGGTGGACGACACCCTTGTTTTTCTCATTGACCTTCTTGCGGATAAAAATGTGAATACCCGCTGGCGGGCAGCAGAAGCCCTCGGGGATCGAAGAGATCCCCGTGCTCTTGCACCACTCATCAGCGCCCTCTCCGACCCGATGGATGAGGTCCAGTGGATGGCGGTTCAGGCGCTGGGAAAAATCGGGGATCCCTCTGCCGTCCCGGCACTCAACCAGGCTCTGTCTGCCGAGAACAAGTGGCTTCGCCAGGGGGCAGCCTGGTCACTGGGAAAAATCGGTGATCCAAGAGGTGTTGAACCACTCATCGCTGCACTCAAAGACCGGAAGAAAGACGTCCGGAAGAATGCTGCCTGGGCTCTGGGACGAATCGGGGACCCCCGAGCTGTACCTGCCCTCACCGAGGCAGTGCAGGACACTGAACCCCCCGTACGTGAGGCAGCCACCGAGGCCCTTGCGGCGATCAAAGCCCGGTCAGAGAAAAAATAATCCCTTTATCATTCTTCAGCATGGTATCTCTGGGAGACATCCACGTCTTCCGGTTCTTTGGGAATGGCTGGATCTTGCATTTCCATCGAATAGAAACGTGTGATGCCCGACTATCTTCTTCCGTTTTGGATGATATCAGGAAACCCCCATCGATCAAATCCATTCCGTAAAACAATAGTGGAGGGAGAGAGTAATGATCTACTGACAGCTATACGCCCGTGGTACTGGTGATGGATCAGATAGATATTGTCGCATGGATTATTCTTCCCCTCCTCATCTTCACTGCCCGTATCTGTGATGTAAGCCTCGGTACCATACGGGTCATCTTTGTCGCACGGGGATACCGGTACCTCGCTCCAATCCTCGGGTTCTTCGAAATCTCCATCTGGCTCCTGGCTATTGGCCAGATCATGCGGGATCTGGATAATATCGTCACCTACTTTGCCTATGCCGGGGGTTTTGCCACCGGCACCTTTGTCGGTATGTGGCTGGAGGACAAGCTCTCCATTGGAACGGTCATGATCCGGATGGTGACCACGCAGGATGCCACGGAACTCATTCACCTCCTGAAGGCAGAGCACATCGGGCTGACCACCATCAATGCCATGGGGGGGATGGGACCGGTCCAGATCATCCTGACCATCGTCCACCGGACCTCCGTGCCTCACGTGGTAGCGCTGGTGAAGCAGTTCGATCCCCACGCATTCTATACGATTGAGGATGTGCGGTTTGCTGCTGAGGGTATCTTCCCCGGACGGGGCGAGGGGTACGTCCAGCGGTATTTCCGACCCCTTTTCACCTTCAGGAAAGGAAAATAGGCCTCAGGTCGATGAATCCGGTACGGGTTCCCTCGTGGTCCCCAGCAACGCGGTGAGCAATCCCAGGCATACCGGGCAGAATGCTTTCTTTTTCCCATCCAGCTGGTCGAGGGTTTCAGGTGGGAACATGATACACTGGGAATCAGAGCAGTGATCGAGGCCCAGAAGGTGCCCCAGCTCATGCGTCCCCTCAGTGACCACCCGGGAGACGAGCAGATCATCGTTGCCCTCCCTTCCGTAGAATTCGTTCTTGAGACGGGCAGTAGAGATCACCGCTGCTCCCACTGGTTCCCGGGCGAGGCCAAAAACGAAGTCACTGCCTTTGACAAAGAGGTCATTCTTTGCCACGAGGAGGATGAGATCGGTAACCCTTTGCTTCTTTTTGTACAGCTGGAGTCGGGCAAGAATCTTCTGGGCATCACTCTGGTTTCTCCGGCGATCATACCCGGTGACGAGGATCCCGTTTTCCTCAAGATCCACCGGAATACCGAGAATAGAGCCGATGGCCCTGCTTGCGGGAGTCTCAAGACCGCTCAGAGCACCGGAATCCCAAAAGATTTTGATACGCATTCACCTATTTTCTGTGATGGGCTCCTATAAACGTATTGAACAGTGCATAGCCCACTATATCGCACCGAGATACCGCCAGGTAGTCGAAGTGGGGGTAGGTGGTAACTATCATGCTGCATGGTACCTTGCCTCACAGGGCGTGAAGATCATCTGCACGGACCGTGCCCCCCGCAACGGGCAGGGACTCCTGACTGTGTACCGGGATGATATTTTCCATCCACGGGAGGAACTGTACCGCGGTGCCGATCTCATCTACGCCATCCGCCCGGGTGTGGAGATGGTTCCCCCGCTGATCGCTCTTGCTCAAAGGATCGGTGCCGATCTCCTGGTGTACCATCCGGGCGACGAACTCTACGGGAATGGAGGAGAGGTGGTGGAGTGCGGCGTCCCACTTCACCGCTATCACCCACCGTCCCGCACTTAAAAAAGTGTTGTCTGCTGGACCGGACCCTGGTTCTGCCGTTTGATCGCTGGGGGTGCCGACCGGTCCTTTTCTTTTATTGCCTCCTGGACTTCCTTCATGATGGCAGCTGCCCTTCCGCGGTCATGGAGGAAGAACGTCAGCTCATCGGTGTCAAGGCCCAGGGTGGTGACATATGTTCCAGGGGTGCGTTCCACGAGATGGGTAAGGAGGGTGATATACTCCTCACGGAGGATCTGTTCAGGGATATGCAGGGTGAAGGAAAGGCGGTGGAGGAGGGCTCCCCTCACTGCCCGCTGCCGTCTCGATGACCCGAGGTGCTGCCACCTCGATGGTGGAGAGATGCGGGTGTGGATCCCCTTTCTCCCCGCTGCTCCTGACATCCCTATCAGGGCGAGCGCCTGCACGTACCGCCACAGGGTATAGTACTGCCGTCGTAGTGTCCGTCCCAGATAGCGATCCGCCCGGGCGATACAGCGGTACGCCTGCACCATGGAACGACGATCGTGAAGGTGGCGGATCGATCCCTCCAGCCACTGGACAATGGCATCCGGAGCCTCACCGCTGTTCTGGGCGAGCCGGAGCAGATCCCGGTCCGGCCGCCCCCTGAACACACCTCCCACCAGGTCGAATATGGTAGAACGCTCATCTTTAGGGGATGAGTGGATATCCTCTTCGGTGATACTGCTCTTCCCCACCGCGGCTGCGTGGAGCATGGTGACTGCAGCCCGCACATCGCCACCGGCACGATCCGCAATCTCCCGGAGGGCTGCCTCACTGCACCTCACCTTTTCCTCCGTGCAGATGTATTTGAGGCGGGGAAGGATCGATCTCCCCTGAATCGCCCGGAAGAGGAGCGGTTCGCACGTTGCACGGAGTTCCGCCGGGACATCCTGGAGAGTATTCGCTATCAGGATGATCGGCTGCCGGGAGCGAGGAATGATCTCCAAGAGAGCTCGTGCCCCTCCCCTGTCCGCTGAACCATGAAGGTTATCCACCTCATCGAGGAGGATCAGCTTCTGGCGAGCCCCCGAAAGGGAGGCAGTCACCGCTGACGTGCCGGCAACACGCTCCAGCACTGCTTTCGTCCGCTGGTCAGAGGCGTTCATCTCGATAAGGTCCCATGCCATGTCCCGGGCAAGGGCATGGGCACTGGAGGTCTTCCCGGTGCCGGGGCGTCCATAGAGAAGGAGGGGCCGGCTCCTGGGAGTCCATGACCGAGCCCAGGTAATCATCTGCTGGAGCACCTGGGTATTCCCCACTAGGTCATTCAGATGCTGCGGTCGGTACTTCTCCGTCCACTCCATGGCTCCTCCTGCGGCGTTAATCAAATGGATTATCTCTGATGAACGCGGAGAATGTACCATATATCGGTGGTAGCGTGGATAAAAACTGTTCTGTGGACTCCGTGGCAAAAGCGGTCAGAGAATATGAGGGTGTGACCAGAAAACACGCAATCGGTACCATGGTCCGGACCCTTCATATTGACTCCCCCGATGTGATCGCTTCCTTTGGTGAGGATGCTGCGGTCATTCGGCACGGTAACGAGGCACTCCTGCTTGCTGCCGATGGTATCTGGAGCAAGCTGATGGAGGCCGATCCGCTCTGGGCAGGGTACTGTGCCATCCTCGTCAATATCCACGATATCGCAGCCATGGGGGGGACCCCGATTGCCTGCGTGGATGTGCTCTCTGTCTCCAGCGACCACATCCGGGACCTGGTGACCCAGGGAATGCAGACCGCTGCCTCACAGTTCGGTGTTCCAGTCGTCGGCGGGCACCTCCACCCGGATACGCCGTACAGCGTTGTTGATGTTGCCATCATCGGGACAGCGAAACTTGACGGGGTGATCTACAGCCATACCGCACAGGCAGGCGATCGGGTGGTCGCTGCTATCGACCTCCATGGAAGGGTCCACCCATCGTGCATCCTCAACTGGGATTCGGTGACCATGAAGACTCCTGCCCAGGTCCGTGCACAGATAGGGGTGCTGAAACAGCTGGGTGAACGCCACCTGGTCACCGCCGGTAAGGATATCAGCAATCCGGGGATCATCGGGACCCTGGGGATGCTCCTGGAGATGAGCAACAAAGGGGCAGAGATCGTGCTCGATAATATCCCCCGGCCAGACCTAGTCCTCCACCACCTTGCTTTTGAACATTGGGTACGGATGTATCCTGGCATGGGGTTCATCCTCACCGCGAGAAACGAAAATGTGGATGAGATCTGCCGCCTGTTTACCGGGGTCGGTATGACCGCGAGGGAGATTGGTGTGATCACCGGATCGAACCGCCTGTCCATTACCTATAAACAGAAGACCACCTCGGTCTTCGATCTGAAGAAAGACGGCATCATGCGGATCTTTTCTGAATCTGTTCTATGATCATCGGAATCGGCATCGGTGATGAGGCGCAGAAGGTATGGCAGAGTCTGCAGGAGCTGGGACACCGGTTCCACATCCGCTGGTACCTCCGTGAGGAGAGCAGCAAGGCTCCCTCTATTAAGGGATACGAGGGGGTCATCTCACCACACCCGGAGGTGGATCTCATCAGGGATCTGATGGAGGGACGTATCCAGGGAGCGGTTCGGGGCACCCTCCCTGCCAATGAGACACTCCGTGAACTGAAGCGATGCACGGGGGTGGACCATCTGGAGCGGATTGCCCTGCTGGAGACGGCGGGGGGAACCAAGTTCCTTCTCGCCCCGGTGGGTGTCGATGAGGGCTGGACCATCGAACAGAAACTTGCCCTTATCGAGAAGGGGAGAGCCATTGCACAGCGGTTTGGATTGACAGGAGGAGTCGGTATTCTCTCCGGTGGTCGCAGGGGGGATATCGGCCGCCACGCGGTGGTTGACCGCAGCATTGCTGAAGCCGAGCACCTTGCCCGGCTTTCCGGAGCACACCACTACGAGATCCTGATTGAGGAGGCCGTGGGGAACTGCAGCCTGATCATCGCCCCCGATGGTATCAGCGGGAACCTGATCTTCCGGACGCTCATCTTCCTTGGTGGAGGGATCGGTCATGGTGCGCCCGTGGTAAATATCGATAAAGTTTTCGTGGATACTTCGCGCGCTTCACCAAACTATACAAAAGCTCTGTTGCTCGCTGCATCGCTCGCCGATGCCGCAAAGGAGAATAATATCACGGGGAAATTATAAAATAAGTCGTTTCCTGCAATTTTTATATTCCGTATCTCTCGGTAGGGCATTGAATTCAATCCAACCCCGTATATGCCCCAAAGTGGAAAGAGACACGTAAAATTTCGAGAATCTACGAAATGTTTATATATTCACTGATACACCTTTTTTTG
>JAJRCM010000058.1 GCA_028678965.1 Methanomicrobiales archaeon
GGGAGAGGAGCAGGACTTCACCCCACGGTTCAGGGAATCTGCCTATACCCCTCTCAAGAAAGTAGTGGACCATGTTGCTCCTGATTTTGAGAACATGAAGAGTGGAGTAGATCGGGCAGCAATGGCAGCGAAGGAGAAGAAGGAGCGGGTACTAAGACGGTTACGAGGGTAACAGCCAGGCAGCAGACTTTCTACTATTCTGGCTTGATTCCGTTCGCACAGAGGTTGTAAGCAAGGTAGGGCATGCGCTCCTCGACGAAGGGCTCCATCTTCTTGGCGATATGGAAGATCGGTTTTGCGAGGCTCACGTGGGCAAAGGAGCAGCGTTTCACCGAGAGCTCGGTGAAGCCCGCAGAAGAGAGGAGGTGGTGCATCTCCTCCTCGGTGTAATAGCGCTCATCGAAATCCCCCACCCCAATCTTGCGCAACTCCATCTTCTCTCCCAGCCAGTAGAGGGCGGGGACGACGGAGGTGAGCACGTTCTTCCCCAGAGTGCAGAGGGCTAACTTTCCCCCGGGGCGGAGGATGCGGTAGACGTCTTTGATCACTGCTTCGGGGTGCTGGAGGTAGCTGAAGGCCAAGAGGCTCACCACCGCATCGAACGTGTTTGCCTGGAAGGGGAGGAGCTCCGCGGTGCCCACCAAAAATTCGCTCTCCGGGCAGCGGGTGCGAGCTCTCGCAATCATTCCCCGGCTGATATCGATCCCTACTGCCTCATTCCCGCTGCCCAGGTACCGTTCGATGAACAAGCCGGTGCCGCAGCCAATGTCCAGGAGGAGGCCTCCCTGGGTGAGACCTGCCATCACCTGGCGGCTGATGTGGCCATAGTACTGGCGCCCCTTCTCCCTGTCGTACCGCTGATCATAGATCGCGGCGACCTCATCGTAGTGCTGCTGCACCTTCTTCATCGATCACCTCGTGGAGCATCCGTGCAAGGAGGGCATTCATCTGGATGAACTCGTTCCCGTTCTCGACGAGCGCCTGATCGGTGGCCGCGATGAGGAGAGCGAGCCTCGGGTCATTGTACTCCCTCTCGACAGTGCGGGCGAGTTCCTGCAGCACCTCAGGGCCGGTGAGGCCATCATCGATCATCAGGGATTCAATGGTCTTCTGGGCGGAAAAAAGATCCTTTTCCCGCAGGAACCGGAGGACAGATGCGGTCATGGTGTCCGATTCAGAGCGGGCAAGCTCACTCAGATCGGTGCGCTTTGGAGCGTCAGCAAGCACCTGGAGGAGCATGAGTGCCCGGCGGAGGTCTCCCCTTGCCGACCGGACCACCAGATCGAGGTCATCACCATCTACGGTCACGTTTTCTATGGCGAGGACCCTCCCCAGTTCCCGCTGGATAAGCTTTTCCGGGATCGGGGAGAAGGAGATGGGGTAGCAGCGGGAGCTGATGGCGGGGAGGATCGCGCTGGGATTGGTGGTGCAGAAGATGAACCGGCAGGTCTGGCTGAACTTCTCCATAATCCGCCGCAGGGCCTGCTGGGCATCACGGGTGAGGGCGTGCGCTTCCTCAAAGACGATGAGCTTAAAAGGAGCATTGAGGGGGCGCATGGAGGCATACCATTTCACCACGTACTTGAAGTTCGCAATCAGGCTCTCGTCTTTCTTAAAAATGTGGCTGAACCGGTCGTCAGATTCGAGGAAGCTTTTCCCCAGCCCGAAGAGATCGCCCGCGGGGAGGATGGTGGTGTTCTCCAGCCAGGTATCGCCATAGAGTGCCCGTGCCAGGCACTCCACCGCTGCGCTCTTCCCCGTCCCGTGGGGACCGGCGATGATCAGGTGGGGAAGGTTGCGCTCTGCCGCCCAAGAGGAGAACCGGGCGATCACCTGATCCTGCCCTACAATGGCACTGAGGTTCTGCGGCCGATGCTTCTCAATCCAGACCATGGGTGAGCCCCTGTTTCATCTCTTCGAGCGCGGACTTCAAAAAGTACCGGTTATCGATCGATCGTGTCAGGTAGTCGCACTCCTCATCGGAGAGGGTTTCTGCTGCTCGAGTGATGAGGGGGAGTGCCCGGGTCAGCTCATCCACGATGGTGAGCGTCGCAGCGCGGGCGGTGCGGGAGAGGGGGTTTAAGTCAATGGCTATCACCTGCTTCCCCATGGCGCGCAAAGCCTCGCACCGGTCCCCATCCTCGAGAGGGACCAGCACCACATCGGCAGAGTAGATCCCATCTCTGAGACAGAGGGCCCGGTCATGGGAAAGGGGGAGGAGGCGTTCAGGAGTGCCGGTGAGGACCGCAACTCCGTGCTGGGTGAGGAGTGCCGCGATGGTGTTCGCCCGCTCCTCGGTGCGGTGGAAGAGATTCACCTCCACGAAAGCTCCCGTTGCCCGCTGCAGGGGAGCAAGCAGCGGTGCAGCGAGGGCGGCGGTGTTCCCGTTTACCGAGATCACCGGGTGCTGCGCCCGGCGCAGCAGTGCTGCGGCCACCCGTTCTGCTTCCGCTGCGCTTGCGGTCGTCCGTTCACCGAGAAGATAATCAAATGCCTCTCCCCGACCATGAGCGGTGAGGCCTTCCAGTGCCACGATACCTGATCGGGCACAGGCAGCAAGGTGCTCCCTGGTGACAAGGGAGCGGTACCGGGGGTGGTCCTCAGGGATGGTCATGTACCTCTGCCTCCGAGAAGCCGTGTGGTGCAATGGTCAGGAGAAGTGGTTCCCCAAATTGCGAGAGCACCGTTTCTGCCGTGCGTCCTGCCGCAACCACCCCGTTGCCCAGCATGGTCATGCTTGCCGGCACTCCTGCCTCATCGCACCGGGTGAGTACCGTTGCTACCTCGGGGGTTATGAGGCCGCTCTCTTCCGTGAAATGGCGGGAGAGGATGAAGAAGTCCTGGAGGTCGACGGGACATCTCGTGGGGCAGGCGCGCTCAATCTGCAGTAGCCGATTCGGTGAATCCAGCACGGTAGGGGTGGGAATTGGTCCGAACGAGAGGGCGACGATCGGCTCATGGATGGAGACACTGCGGGTGATGGGTGCTGCAATTCCGGCACCCAGTCGGCAGGCGAGTCCCCCACCCTGGATAGCCGCCACATCCCCCAGTCCGGTGCGGTGCACCACTTCTGCCTCATGGGCGAGTA
>JAJRCM010000004.1 GCA_028678965.1 Methanomicrobiales archaeon
CATAGGAAGATCCTTGACGCGCTGGAGGGATACCAGAAGGAAAAGGACCGAACGCTACCGCATACCGGTCGACCCACTGAACATGAAGTTTCTGGACCGTATCAGGAGACTCGAGCATGGCGATTCGGGGATCGGTCGTTTCAATCATGATCTCTCCTTTCGTGGTATAAAGTCGGAAAAAGGGGGTTCGTTCGACAGCTGCTTCTGCCGGTCTGATTACGGCAACCACACACCGCGGGTCATGGTCCGGCAGGAGCGTGGCGATAGTGGTACCCTCGTTCACCTCAACAAGAATACCATCGAGGTGAATCTGCACGGTCGTTCACCTCACGCCGTGGGCTTTCCCATGACCTGCCGTTCCTCATCGGTGAGACTTGCCAGCACTTCACTGGTGGGCCCTATCTGCACAATCTTCCCACCCCTCATGAGGGCGAGACGATCGCAGATGTCTTTCACGAATTCCATATCATGGGAGACCATGATGAAGGTCTCATCCATCTCATTCCGTGAGGTGAGAATAGAATGTTTCACATCGAGCTTGGTGATGGGATCCATGGTGCCCGAAGGTTCATCCAGTATCACAATACGCGGTTCCCTGATGAGTACCTGGGCAAGTGCCACGCGGTGACGCTCCCCCTCAGAGAGCTGCGAAGGATAGCGGTTCAGGATTTCCTTGCTCTTCTCTTCCATAAATCCCGCCATCTTGAGGGTGATAATCGCCTTTCTCACCGCGAGTTCCTTGGGGAATTCGAGCCCGATCGCATCAGTGAGATTATCGAGCACTGTGCGATGGGGATAGAGATCATACTCCTGATGGAGGAGTCCGATATAGGCCTTCGCTCTCCCGCGCTCCTCAATGCCGGGTTTGGTCATGTCCACCCATGTATCCCCGACACGGATGTTTAATTCCCCGCTGGTGGGTTCTATAATACCGGCGATGATCCGGCTCATGGTAGTCTTCCCTGCACCGCTTTTCCCGATAATCCCGAAGATTTCCCTCTCTGGAATCTCGAAGGATACCCCATTAACCGCCTTCACCACCCCCCGGTCGACAGAAACGTACCGCTTCACCACATCCCTAGAGATAATGATATTCTGTCCAATCTCAACCTTGGCATACTTCTCCGCATCAGAGTACCCCTCCATGAACTTCTTGATGACTTCGGAGGGCTTGCCTATCATGGCAATCTCACCATCTTTCAGAAAGATGGCCCGGTCAGCCACATCTTCGACGACCTGGGAGAAGTGTGAGGTGACCACCATCCCCATGCTGTTGTTCTTGGCCGAATCGCGGAGCATCTCATGCACCAGGGTTGCGGTCTCGGGGTCCAGTGTTCCCGTTGGTTCGTCAGCAAAGAGCATCACTGGTTCTTTTGCCAGCTGTCGTGCCAGAACCACCCGTTGCTTCTCCCCACCGGAAAGATCTCTCGCGATATGCATCATTCTGTGAGAGAGTCTGACCTGGTCGAGAAGATCAGCTGCCCTGTTGATGGCCTTTTCCGCCGGATATTCGATATCATCCAGTGCACGCAGGACATTCTCAATGACACGATCATTCCCGTAGAGCGCAAAGGTCCGCTGGAACATGATGGCGGTCCGATGCATGATGCGCCGTTTCAGGGGCTCGTTCTCCTCTGCCCAAAGATCAACATCCCGCGGTTTCAGAGAGTTCCCGCAGACAGGACAGGGGGTTCCCGCCGCACTAGGAACATCCACCCACTCACAGTGGTCACACATCGCGATATGGTAGATTATCCGGCCTATGGTGGGAGGCTGGTCCACACCACGGATGAGGTGCATGAGCACTGTTTTCCCTGCCCCGCTCCTGCCGATGATACCGATGACCTCGCTTTCATGTATCTCAAAATTGATGTTATCCAATACGGGTTTCCCATCAAAATCCATATGGAGGTTCTCAATGGTGATCAGCGGCTTCATGAAATCTCCTGTATCTGTTACTATTTCATTTTCCTTTTATTAGTTTTTATTTGGAGACACTATAGAGCATTACCTGCCGGGCAGAGATCATGGTCGGTGGTGCAAATCCTTTGTATGACGTCAAAGACTTCACTCACTGAGGAGACCACAAAATCCGCCTGGTTATACAGCTCCTGCGGGCGACGGGCCTGCTGCTGTTCGGTGAGAATCGCAATGTCGGCCCTGGCGAACGCGGCGAGGTCATTGATTCCGTCCCCGACCATCACCACGATACTATGCTCCTTTTTCAGTTCCTGGACGATCTGCGCTTTGATCTCCGGTGTAGCAATCCCGAACACCCGGTCACGGGGGATGCCGAGAAAATCGGCGATTTTCTCCAGCTTGGCTTCCCGATCACCAGATGCAATGTAGGTCGCGATGCCCATGCGGTGGAGATTGGTTATCGTCTCTTTCGCTCCCGGGAATGGTCTGCCACCAGAAGTAATGACATACTCGATCTTTTCTGATTTCAGGTCGATGATGGCCCCGCTGTCCATGGCAACCACTGCCTCTTTCCGGCAATGGTCCCATACGGTACGGATACATTCCTGGATGTCTCCCATCCGAGCCTGGCGGTCATGGTAGAGGATCTCACCGATTACGTCCGCGGTGATTACCCGCCGGGAACAGGCAATCCCGAATCCGACAGAGTGATTGATAAGGAATTCGGAGAGCAACTCGTCCGCACCTTCAGCCATGAGGTCCCGGGACCGGGCATGGAGGACAATAAGCACCCTGTCAGGAGAAGTGAAGGTGAGTAAAGTGGTCTCCACATCCAGGAGAAGTTCCTGACGCACCACATCCTTGGCAACCCGGAAGGTGCGGAGCAGTGTCCCTGCACTGTCGAACACCACACCAACGGTCATCCTCTACCATCCTGCAAAGTTCTATCTCCTGCCTGTTCCTGATCACATACGATGTTATGCTGCTTACTGAGACTGTGGAGAAAATAAAGAGCATGGAAATCCGTGGTGCGGGGAGAATTGCCCGGGCGGCAGTGGAAGCGTTACAGGAGTTTGCCTGCACCCTGCGTGTAAAAGATATTGATGAATTTAAAGGTGAGATGATGAAGGCAGCTTCAATTCTCGAAACAACGAGACCCACCGCCGTGTCCCTTCCCAATGCCATCCACTACGTCATGTCTGGCCTCTCTGGCGATCATGAGGTGGAGAAGGCCAGAGCTGCACTGATCCTCCGTGCTGAGACCTTCATTCATGATTCCACCCACGCGGTGGAGAGAATAGGGGAGATCGGTGCCCGGCACATCCAGAACGGGGATGTCATCCTCACCCACTGTAACTCTGAAGCAGCGCTGGGGTGCATTATCACCGCTCACCGCGCAGGGAAGGATATCAGCGTCATTGCTACCGAAGTTCGACCAAGGAACCAAGGACTTCTCACCATCAGAACCCTGAATGACGCGGGAATTTCTACCCAGTATATTGTAGACTCCGCAGCCAGGCACTTCATCAACGAGGTGGATATGGTGATTGTCGGTGCAGATGCAGTAACCGTGAACGGGGCAGTGGTCAACAAGATTGGGACCGCTCCCATCGCCCTCGCTGCCCATGAAGCCCGAACCAGCTTCATTGTGGCGGCAGAGACGTATAAATTCGCTCCGCGCACCCTCTTTGGGGAGCTGATTCAGATCGAGGAGCGGAATACGAATGAGGTGCTGCCAGTTCCCCTCCAGGAATCTCTGCCCCATGTCAGGGTGAGGAACCCGGTTTTCGATGTTACCCCTGCATCCTACATTGATCTCATTGTCACCGAAAGAGGAGTGTTCCCTCCGTCACTTGCCTACCTCATTATACGTGAACATCTTGGGTGGAGCATCGAGGAATTCCATAAAACATTTGAGATGGACTACCGAGATCAGGTGTGACAACCTATGGCTGACGTACTGGCAACCTATTTTTTTAATCCGCGTGCGGGGGCAACCGCTATGTGCCAGGCAGTCGAGGCTACCATGAAGGGTGTGTCACTTATCGCATATGCGAAGAGTCATCATGAGCTGAAAAAAGCTCTGGAAAAATGGGGTACTGTGTAACAGAGGAACAACCATGGAAATACCTTTTGTAAAACTTCAGGGAAACGGGAATGATTTTATCCTGATTGATGAGATGGAACAGGAGACCATCCCCGATGCGATGAAGGGGGAATTTGCCGCCCAGTACTGTGACCGGAGATTTGGTATTGGGGGGGACGGTGTGCTATTCCTCCAGAAATCGACAACTGCCGATGCACGAATGCGCCTTTTCCAACCAGACAGGAGCGAGGCAGATATGTGTGGTAACGGCATCCGTTGCCTGGTCAAGTACGCGGTGGATGGGGAATATCTGCGAGACGCCTGCAAAATAGAGACACCTGCGGGCATCATCCCCGTTCGCATGGGATACCGCGAGGACCGGTTCATGGCTGGCGTGGCGATGCCCGCGCCCCGCTTTCTACGGGAGGAGATCCCTGCTATCGGGGAGGGTGAGTTCCTGGAACACATCGATGGATTCGACGTGCGGGCGGTGAACATCGGGGTTCCCCATGCGGTAATCGTGGTAGATAATGTGGATGCTATCGACCTTCCCACCATCGCTCCCCGCATACGCCACCACCCAACGTTCCCCAAAGGAGCAAATGTGAATTTCGTGCAGAAGACCGGAGAGCGGGCACTCTCGCTCCGTACGTTTGAACGGGGGGTGGAAGGGGAGACCTTTTCCTGCGGCACCGGGGCATCGGCCGCTGCAGTTATCCTTCACCGTATGGGCGTAGTGGGAGAGCCAGTCGAGGTGGAGACCCCCGGTGGGCCCCTGACTATCAACCTGAAAGACGGGGTGGTGATGGAGGGACCGGCAGAGACGGTTTTTTGGGGCGAAATCGTATTTTAACTGCGGGGATATGCAGGTTGAATGGTAGATAGAGTCGGTCACATTGGTGACGATCGTGACCGGGCTTCCCGCTTCTTTATTCCCTCCCCCGTTATCTCGAATTCGAAGGATGAACCTTCGGGGATTGAGCGATGCTTGGTAAGTATCGCTTTCCTGGTGCCATCCAGTTTATCAATACGGATAATTGTTTTAGAGAGGTGCTGGAGCACCGGCCCCCCCAGCGGTCGGAACTCACCCGATTCGGGATCGATATACACCTGATTGGTAATAAGAACCGGGAAATGGTACCGTTTTGCTAGCCCGATAAGGAACATCATCTGGGAGGCAAGTTTTCTCTGTGCTTCCCTCGCCCGTCCCAGCTCGGTCCGGTAGTGAGCGGTGGCCGAATCCAGGACATACAGCTCGATGGACTGCTTCTTTATGAGCTGCTCCGATTCAGCGATCATAACCCCCTGTTGCTCGAAGTCAAACGGTTCATAGATGAAGAGCTTGTCGGCAAGACCCTCAGCACCCTCTCCTGCAATCTGACGGAACCGTTCTACCGAAAATCCCTCGGCATCAAATAATATCACTCCCTTTCCGGCTCTGAGACAGGTTATCATGGGGAGGAGAGCAAGGGTGCTTTTTCCGCACCCCGGTTCTCCGTATACCTGGGTGATGGTCCCCTTCTCCAGCCCACCACCAAGAATGGTGTCCAGGGGTTCAGAACCGGTACTCACCCTGTGCCGGTCCATTCACCTCTCCTTTCCCTTTGGAGAGAGGGTACACCATGCAACCTCACTGATTACCCTCGTGACCTGACGAAGAGGGAGGTCGAGTGCGAGAGCCCATGCCCGGCACTGTTCATATTCGGGTTTGAGGGAGGTGAGCTCTCCATTCCGCCAGCTGCATTTTATATCGATTATCCTTTCCTCGCCCTTGATCGTGACCGCGACCTTCTCCACTGAACGGTGGAATATAAACCGATGGATGGAGGGGGACCACCGGATTCCCAATGAACCCAGTTCACAGGCCATCAGATCCGCAAGGTCTTCGGTGCAAGAGGAGGGACAGATCACCCTGACGAGAAATCCTGGCCGCCCCTTTTTCATCAGCAGTGGGATAACTGACACATCCAGCGCCCCGGCCTCCATTAACCGCTCGATACTATAGGCAATTACTTCCCCCGATATGTCGTCCACGTTTGTCTCCAGGATATCGACTTGGTCGTGAGAACCGGGGAGAGGATCGGTCTCCATCAATATCGCCCTCAGCACATTCGGAGCATCGGGATCATCTCTACTCCCGGCACCGTACCCGGTTCCAACTACCCTCCCCGCTCCTTTCACCTGGGGAGCAAGCGTACTGAATTCAGCGAGGATCGCTGCACCAGTGGGGGTACAGAGCTCCCCTTCTCCTCCCCCCATTACCATGGTAAGCGGTGCATCACGAAAGATTTCTCCGACTGCAGGAACAGGAACGGGCAATCTGCCATGCAAGGTCTGAACCGATCCGCTTCCCACGGCAACCGGCAGAACGTCGATCCCATCAACGTGGAGGGATGCGAGCGCCACACAGGCACCGACCACCTCGGCAACCGCATCATCTGCCCCAGCTTCATGGAAATGTCCAGTTACCCCATGTATCCTACGCTCTGCAGTGGCCATTCTCTGAAAGATTCTGACTGCCATATCCTTGGTGTCCTGCGGTGCTTCTGCACCATTGACCCTGGCAACCACCTCTTCCAGCGTGCGAGGTTTAACCGGGGCTCGGCTATCCACGAGCAGTGCCCCTATGCCCTTTCGTGTGACCTTTCGTAGGCCAGGATCACCAACTACTGAGGTCATGGCATCAAGTACCTGCATGCGGTCCGCCCCCAGATCAAGGAGCGAACCCACGATCATATCACCGGCCGCGCCATGGAATGGATCGAGGAGAAGGATGCGCATATGCCACCAGTACCTATAAATCCCTGCGTATATGACCTTTAAGGTAATGCCCGAAGTATTTCTCAAGGTGGACAGTGCCTATCCCGACGATCAGGGGCGCGGGAAAGCACGGCTTGATCCAGACACCATGCTGCAGCTTCGGCTCTCTCCCGGAACCCTGGTGATGATTGAGGGGAAAAGAACCACCGTCGCCAAGGTATGGCGTTCACAGATCAATGACTGGCACCAGACGAAGGTTCGTATTGATAATTATACCAGGCAGAACGCCGGGGTGAGTATTGGTGACCGGGTGAAGGTCTTTCCGGTGGAGAAAGAGATTGAGGCGAAACGGGTCGTGCTCGCACCCCCTGAAGATCTCCCTCGGAACCTTCCCATCAACCTGAATAATGCGATCAATCGCCTGATCGATTTCCCCATCACCATCAATGATGTCGTACCCATTCATGCCGGCATGCCGCCGTTCATGCAGCTCATCTCTTTTAAAGCTGTGGTGGTGGAGCCTGAGGATGCGGTGATCATCACCAAGAACACGGAAATTGAGTTCAGTGAGAAGCCTGCGGCTGGATTTGCCGGGGTCAAGCACATCAGCTATGAGGATATCGGTGGACTGAAGGATGAACTCCAGCGGGTGCGGGAGACGATCGAGCTCCCTATCCGTCACCCCGAGCTGTTTAATAAACTGGGGATAGAACCACCCAAAGGGGTTCTCCTGTTCGGACCTCCTGGAACGGGGAAGACCCTGATCGCAAAAGCGGTGGCAAATGAGAGCGGAGCACATTTTATCCACATTGCCGGACCTGAGGTAATCTCCAAGTATTACGGTGAAAGCGAACAGAGGCTGCGGGAGATCTTCGAAGATGCCAAACAGAATGCACCCTCTATCATCTTTATTGATGAACTGGACTCTATCGCTCCCCGCAGAGAGGAGGTCACCGGTGAAGTCGAGCGACGGGTGGTTGCCCAGCTTTTGACCATGATGGACGGGCTTGAAGAGCGGGGTCAGGTAGTGGTGATAGGTGCCACAAACCGGGTGGATGCCATTGACCCGGCACTCCGCAGGCCTGGTCGGTTCGACCGGGAGATTGACATCGGCGTTCCCAGCGAGATCGACCGCAACGAGATCCTCCGCATCCACACCAGGGGAATGCCCATCGCCGAAGATGTTGACCTGCAGATGCTAGCCCAGCAAACACACGGGTACGTTGGTGCCGATCTCGCTGCTCTAGCCCGAGAGGGTGCAATCCGTGCCCTGCGCAGGTACCTCCCCAAGATCGATCTGGAGGAGGAACAGATCCCGCCAGAAGTACTTGAAGTGATGCAGGTGAAGGCTGCGGACTTCAGTGAAGCGCTGAGGGATGTGGGGCCGAGCGCGATGCGTGAGGTATTACTGGAAGTGCCGCACACCTCGTGGGATGACGTCGGCGGTCTGGAGAGCGCAAAACAGGAAGTGCAGGAAGCAGTGGAGTACCCACTGAAAAAGAGGGAGCGATTCGATGATCTGGGGGTCGAACCTCCAAAAGGTGTTTTACTCTACGGTCCACCAGGAACAGGCAAGACGCTGATCGCGAAAGCAGTCGCGACAGAGAGCGGGGCAAACTTCATACCGGTACGGGGTCCCCAGCTCCTCTCCAAGTGGGTTGGGGAGAGCGAACGAGCGGTCAGGGAAGTGTTTAAAAAAGCACGACAGGTCGCTCCCTCCATTATCTTCTTCGATGAACTTGATGCCCTCGCCCCTGATCGGAACAGGACGACGGGAAGCCATGTGACGGACAGTGTCCTGAACCAGCTGCTCAGTGAGATAGACGGTCTCTTTGAATTGAGAGGAGTTGCTATCATGGGTGCTACCAACAGACCGGACATCGTTGACCCGGCATTGCTCCGTGCGGGAAGATTCGATCGGCTGGTATATATTGGAGAACCGGATGAGAAAGACCGGAAAAGAATCCTCGAAATTCATTGCCGTTTTATTCCCATCGAAGGCTCCGTGATTGAGGAAGTGGTGAGTCTCACCGACAGGTTTGATGAAGGGGGAATGGAGCAGCTCATCGATGCCCTCGGCACCAATCAGACTATTGACCTTGACATGGTGAAGACAGAACGGCAGAAAATTGAGAAGGGCACCGGTAAAGAAATGACCCGGGGTCAACGAAGGAGGAAATTCGTCGAGCTCCTCCACATGAAACGGTTATTCCTCAATGACCTTGCCCGCGATCGCCTGATCGAGTCGCTTGTGCTGGGTTCTGCGGGATACGTTGGATCCGATCTAGCATCCGTGTGCCGCGAAGCGGCAATGTTCGCTATGCGGGAGAACGCACCGGCAGTGATGGAGCGTCACTTCCAGCAGGCATTGAAAAAGGTCCGGCCCACCATGAACGACCGGCTTCGCGAGATATACCTCCGTTATCAGGAATCATTCAAGCCCGGTCTCTCCAAACAGGAGCAACCTCGCGAATATCAATAATCTCTTTTTCGGATAATGCAGCATCAATAACTCTCGTTTCCCCCCCTTACGGGATGATTTCCTCTTCCTCTCTTGGCACATCGTCATGTACGATCGTCATATCACCCTAATGGGATGTCGTCTTCCGCTGGTACAGGAGATAGGACCGTGATGGTCCTCATCTTCACCGCACCTCCCCCTCTATCTATCCTCTTCCTTGGATTCAGTTAAGAAATTTTATCAGGTCGTGGTGAGCACACCACTATAACGGATGATGTGACGTGGAGGAGAAAAAGAAGCGCACCACCGGGGTAACGGGGCTCGATCTCCCGCTTGCGGGCGGATTTCCTTTCGGTGAATCGATTATTGTGTATGGACACCCCCTCTCTGGCGTGGATCATATGGCCAGGCAGTTCTGGAACCCCGAGGACTCTGATGACAAGGGGACCTACCTCATGCTCGATGAGATGCTGAGTGAGGAGCACCCTGAGGGAATGATTGACGGGAGCAAGATGACCCTTTCCCAGATACTTGCAAAGATGGATGGCTCCCGTATTATCCTCGATTCTCTCTCAACATTGATCCTGAGGGATGGGACAGAAAAAGTTCTGGATTTCCTCAGGAATCATGTTCGACCGATGATGAAAAAAACCGATGCGAATGTGATGTTCACCCTCTATAAAGACCTCCATGACGAGAGTGATATCGTGCTCCTCATGAGGGAGGCTGATGTTTTCGTTGAATTACGGGAGCAGATTTTAGGTAATGAGGTGGAGAGAACATTCTGGATTCGTAAAATCAAAGGCCTGGCGGTACCTCAACGGGTCATCCCGTTTTTAATCACTGAAAAAGGACTCGAGCTGTCCACGACAAGCCGGGTGATATAGGTTACAGGGTTAGAGGTACTTATGAGCCGGTTGGGATAGAACCCCTCTCGTGCTGTGGGGGCGAGAAGAGCTGACTGTTTCCTCAAGATACAGAGAACCTCGTTGCTACAAAATGAGGTACTCTATACCCCTATGAGGGTTGTGGGCATCATCCCATAATGATTGAGATGGGCAAACCCCCCCTGCTGAATCCACTTTCAAACCTGAGATCCCCGTCTATCTTCGGGGCGTAATGAACGGATGTCTCTGTCAAACGACGCTACGAATATTTTATCCTCATTGAACGGGTTGCTTCCACCATATGCTGGAGCTTGGCGAAAGCACTCTCCCGTGAGAGCATCCGCATCCCGCAATCGGGATCAATGACCATCTGTTCGGTGGCAAAGATTCGGATCCCTTCTTCCAGTCTCCTCTGGATAGCCGCCACACTCTCCACGGTGGGATCACTCGTGTCAATACAACCGAATCCCAGGAGCCTTCCTTTTAGATCTTTTGATGAGACTATCTCCAGGTTCTCCTGGCTGGCGGAGAACTCAAAGTCGTACATGGCCACCGGTATTTTCAGGATCTCATCGATCACATCGATGAGTTCCCCACAGACGTGGAGAGAGACCGGAACCCTGAGCCGTGAAGTGATAATCTCTATCGCCTTCCGCCCATACTCGAAATCCACCATACCGGTGGAGAAGATAGGTTCATCTATCTGGATCAGAGCAACACCTGCCTGATCCAGTGCCTGCGCTTCCTCTTCGAGTGCCTGGGCAATATCAAGAGAGAGATCCTCCCGGTGGCGGTACATAGGGGTACCAATTTTCAATGCATGGGATAGGGTGGTTGGACCGGTGATGATCCCCTTTACCAGGGGATGACAACTGAGTGCATACTTCGTATCCGCTACACTGATGGGGTGAGATGGGGGCAGTACCTTGCCCACCACGACCTGCCCACTGATGCCCGGCATGCGGGAAACGAACGCTGCGATCATATCTCCTCGAACCTGACCATCGGAAATAATATCGATACCGGCGGCGAGTTGATCACTCACTGCCCGTTCGACTGCTGAGTAAAAGGGATCGAGAAGGGATCTAAATCCTATACTTTTGACGACGGGATAGCTCCCCACGACCGTCGTAGGAAACAGTTTGTTGGAGATATTCATGGAACCAGCCTGTGGCGATCCCGTGGAAAGAGCACCGCTTCTCGGATGTTATTCAAACCCAGCATGGTCATCAGGAGTCGTTCTGCTCCCAGCCCCCATCCGGCATGCGGAGGCATGCCGTATCTAAAGGGATTCAGATAAAACTCAAAACCTTCAGGTGCTAAACCTTTTGCCCGTATCTGCTCCACGAGCAGGGCATACTGATGAACCCGCTGGGCTCCGCTTGCCAGTTCCATCCGTGGGTGCATGAGATCGAATGCCCGGCAGAGATGGGGTTGATCCTCATAGGGCATGGCATAATACGGTTTGATGGCCGTAGGCCAGTCAACGATGAAGTAGTGCTCGCCTATCTCATCCCCAATCGCCTTCTCCGCAGTGGTTCCGATATCATCCCCAAATGATATCTTCTCGTTCGTCTTCGCGGTGGCAATTCCAATGGCTTCTTCGTAAGGGATCCGGGGGAATGGTATCCGCGGTATGGGAAACTCCTCGATGTTTAGAGCAGCGAGCTGATCGCTGCATTGTTCTCTGATCTGCCCATACACATGGACAATCAGCGATTCGAGGAGAGCCATCACATCCCGATGATCGGCAAAAGACACCTCCACATCAATGGAGGTCGCCTCGTTGAGGTGCTTGGTGGTGTTATGCTCCTCTGCCCTGAAAATCGGTCCGATCTCAAACACCTTCTCCATTCCGGCTGCCATCATCATCTGTTTGTACAGCTGCGGGCTCTGGTTGAGGAATGCCTCCTTCTCAAAATAAGCAATGGGAAAGAGCTCAGTTCCACCTTCTGTGGCTGCGGCAACAATCTTCGGAGTGGTACAATGAATGAAACCGCGTGAGAAGAGATACACCTGCACTGCATCCATCATTGCACTCCGAATCAGGAAAATTGAAGTTACACGGGGTTTCCTGATATCAAGGAACCGAGCATCGAGACGGGTGTCAAGATCCGCCGAAACCTTTTCCACCACATCGAGGGGGAGGGGGGTCTCGCAACTGTTCAGGAGCTCTACGTTATCGGGAATGAGTTCTCTTCCCCCGGGCGCTTTCTCAATAGCTTTCACGGTACCTCGTATACGCACCACCGATTCGCGGGTTACCCCTTTCATCACCTCCTGCACAATGGGTGATACTTTCTTTTTTGGAATAGTAACCTGGAGGATCCCCGTGCGATCACGAACCAGGCAGAACAGGAGACCGCCAAGGTCACGGATTTCATGTACCCACCCTACAATCTCTACGCTTTCCGACTGGGGGTTGACCTCCTTTATTGGACTATGCATAACAAACTGTATACATGTGGGAGTGGTGAGATATTGGTTTTATGTTCAGACTGTGGAAAAAAAGAAAAAATTCCATTGAAATACTATCTCTGTCCTCCCTGTCCCCCTGACGGTGTGGATGAAGTATCATGTTCCCGCATGAAACCCTAAAGGAGCAGATTATTTCTGTCGCTCTTTTACGGATACTGATGACTTGAGATCGTGAAACCGAAAGAGATCCCTTACTGAGAGTTGCGTTCCAGATGCCCCTGAATGCCCTGGGGGGCAGATTAATGACATGAGCTGCGCCAGATCCTCCCTCTTCTCACAGGAGGAGCCCGGGGAGTTACACTGGTGAGGTGTTCGGGGAGCTTGCATGTGCATACCTTCTTGATAATAAAACAATTATAATTCATTATATATAAATATTACTTAAATTAAAATAATCTAAATTTAGTTTTTATTTTAATATAATGCTAAATTTTTTCTTATTTAATGAATTGAGTTAAAATTATTGATAATTTCAAGTATATACATAGCGAGTGCGCCACTCTTTCCGTTTTCACTCATCAGTGTATCGTACTGAAAGGCATTCGGCACCTCAATATCATCCCGAATATCCTGAATAAAAACATTCACAACATCCTGGTAGAGATGATAGGTTCCTCGCGAGTTTGGTTCCATACCCCATGCCTCCATCAGCGCACCGGCCGGGCCGCTTATCGGCCGGTTGCCGATGAATGGGCTCACCGCAATCACCCGCTGCTGGGAGAGTGCCTCCATTACCCCCTTGCATTCAAGGATAGGCATGATACTCGTGATTGGGTTACTGGGACCGATGACCACCGCATCGCTCTCCTGGATCGCGTGCACTACTTCAGGAGAGGCAGCCGGTGGCTTCTCTGAGGTTCGGTACACTTTCCGAACCGCTGGTAATCCGTGGTGTTTCACCCAGAATTCCTGGAAATGCATGGTCCCCTGACTCGTCTCCACCATGGTCGATACAGGAGTATTGCTCATGGGCAGGATAGTTACCTGAACGTGGAACAGACGACAGAGCTCGCGGGTGCATTCTGTGAGGTCAAGACCCCGCCTCACCATCGCTCCGCGAAGAATATGGGTTGCACGGTCACGGTCCCCAATGGCAATGAATTCCTCCCCCCCGAGGTCTTTTAAAACCTTGTGGGTGAGGAACGTATCTCCATGGACACCCCACCATTTTTTACTATCCAGGATACCGGCATAGAGATACAGGACCGTGTCGATATCCGGTGAGATGTGATTTCCGCTCATCCAGATGTCCTCTGCGGTGTTGACCACGACGGAGATTTCCGCATCGGGCAGGTGTTCTCTCATCCCCTGAAGGAGTTTGGGGGTGCCGGTACCCCCTGAGAGAAAAGTTATCATTATCCCTACTGGGTACTGCGTGGTTAAGAGCGTGCCGAACCGCACAGTGTTCCCATACCTTCACTGCACCTTCAGAGGATGCTCATCTCACCTCTGGAGGAGATGAGATCTATAGCGTCCACCAGTTCTGATCTCCTGAGGGGGAAGGTGCTGTTGTATTGTACTGGGGGGAAGACTCTGCTCCAGAAGTAACTTCATACCCCTCCACCCAGATATCATGAACGACCATGGCGCCTGGGGGTGAGGAGGTGAATGAGGAAAAAAATGAGGTCCAGCGCCTCATCCAGTTGCTCACCCATCCCGATCTCTCGCGAAGAGGAGAGGCAGCCCTTTCCCTCACCGGATTGGGGAGAGCGGCTGTCG
>JAJRCM010000059.1 GCA_028678965.1 Methanomicrobiales archaeon
GGTTCGGGATGCACCCCAGCCCAGGCAAGCCAGAGAGGACCATTCACCAGGTCCACGACCAGCCCGCCAAAAAGAACGAGCATGGCACATCCCAGTGCACGCCAGGGATGGCCGAGAAAAGGGATTGCCAGGACGATAGAGAGCCCGATACAGTGCAGGATACCAAAGATGATGAACCCTTCGCCAAGAACCAGATAGGTGACCACCGTAATCAGGATTCCAATGGCAAAGATGCCTGCTCCCCGAAGCAGAGAATGACGAACTCTATCTCTCTTTGGTTCATCGCTCTTTCGCTCATGGCTGATGGTGAGCGACAAACCTGCAAGGAAGATGAAGAGGAAAGCAGTGGTGAGAGCTACCAGCTTCCAGAACCCGCTCTGGGTTTGGATGGCCACGATGGAGAAGAAATTGAGATCAAAGACCGCATGGAAGAGAATCATCATGATGACCGCGCAGCCCCGGATAAGGTCGATCTCCCAGAACCGATCATGATGGGTAGTCATCTGAACCATGTCTCCTCCCAGATATTTGTAATTCCGGTTGATTGCGTTTCCTTCCGGGCTCAAATACTTACCTGATTGTGATCAAAGTACCCTTGAATATGGTGCATTTGGAGAAAGATGAACACATTCTGGAGGCAATCGGGAGGACCCGGGTTGTGGTAAGGGATGGTGTGGTGGTGGAGGTGGGGTCCCCGCTCATCAGGTCATGCCCCCTTGCCCGAAAATTTGCCTGCCCGGTGGCTGATATGACCCCCTCTGCAATAAAGGAAAATATTGAGCAGCGGATACGGGAGTTTGGGATGTGCACGGATCGACGCCAGATATGTTCTGATCAGGATTTCGTTCCATTCGGGGCATCGGAGCTGATCAGCTGCGGAATCCGTCGCAGTCTTCTCGATTGCGCCGTGATCGTCTGTGATGGTGCCGGTACTGTGGTGGTTACCAGCCCATCAATGGTTCAGGGGATAGGTGGCCGTATGTCCGGCATGGTTCGCACCACACCCATCATCCGCCTCATACAACGTATCAAGGAACAGGGAGGTCATGTACTCTCTGAGGAGGCGGTTATTGACCAGGAGGGGGGTGTTGCCCTCGCCCGCCATCTGGGATACAACCGTATCGCTGTAACAGTCGCTGAATCCGGTACCGCTTCAGCCCTGCGGAACAGCTATCCAGATATCCTGATCTTCGGTGTGCACGTCACCGGCCTCTCAGTCCAGGAGGCCAGCGCCCTCGTTGACTCCTGTGATCTTGTCACTGCCTGTGCATCATCAGCGGTTCGTGCTGCAGCAGGACAGCGGGCAATCCTCCAGGCTGGGGGAACCGTACCGGTTTTTGCTCTTACGGAGAGAGGAAAGGAGCTGGTGCTGGAGCGATTAAGGGAGTTACGGATTCAGGTTCTGGTGAAGGCAGAAAAGCTTCCCAAGGAGATGGGAGAACAGCCCGAGCCACTGGTATAATGCTCCCCAATGATGGGGAAGAACATATGAAGATGCAGGCACCAACGGTAGTGGCAGATGGATCTCACAACTACCCTGGGTCTGATTGCTGGTTTTCTCACCACCGCTTCCTTCCTCCCCCAGGTATGGAGGACCTGGACCACCCATTCGGCGAGAGATATTTCATACGGCATGCTGTTGCTCTTTCTTATCGGAATAGGGCTCTGGCTCCTGTATGGGATGCGCATCCAGTCCCTCCCCATTATCCTCGCTAACCTTGTGACCATACTACTGGTCGCGGTGCTTTTGGTCCTCAAATTCCGGTACAATAGAAACAATACCTGTGAACGATGATCCCCCTATTGCGGGCACAGGACGGACTGGAGTGGTGAGCCATTCATCACCCACGCATACGTCCCTTCCCGGTCATGGGGATGGGTATGGATATAACAGTAGACGGCGAGAGTATGCCTAAAAGAAATGTAGCCTTCATCCTCCCCATGCTTTGAAAGATACCACTCCTCCAGCTCACCGCTCCTGATACGATCGATAAGATTCGTACGTTCAATTGAGATATCAGGCAGGGCCGCTTGTATGCCCTGGTATGCTGCCTCTTCCTCCTTAAGAATCCTTCCGACCTGATCACCTCGCTCGTATCGTATTGTACCAGACCCAACCGGAAGGATCAAAAGAGTAGAATGGATTCGATCCCCCCCGTTAATGGTCGCAGGTGGGACCCCAATCAGGGAGGGGACTGTTGTCTCAAGATACGCATAACCGGTCGATCCATAGATCATGGTGCTGCTGGCAATGCCAAGTGCAACGTGCCGTTCATCTTCGAAATAGAGGATGGAGATGTTATATCCTTCGCGTGCAAGCAATGATGCAAGAAGGAGGGCTTTGTCATCGCAATCCCCACGGTACTCTACAAATGTCTCAATCGGGAACCGGGAGCCTCCCTCCTGTTCTTGATAGGGTATCGACTGGACAAACACGGTGAGCAACTCAAGGTAACTATCATTATTCAGTTGCCACTGTGTCCGGTATGCCTGTAATTCATGAAGCAGAGATTCGAAAAAGGGATCCTGGAACGAATCCCCTATGAAGCTCAGATAGTACGTGCGAAGCAACGTTTCCTTCGAAATCCTAGAATAGAGCGTGATATTTTTATCTGCGTTCTTTGCCCCCTGATATACCGCAATGTTCACCGGTACAGCGATAGTAGCATTACCGTATCTGCCAAAAGGAAACGATGAGGTGATCTGAGCGGTACTCACTCCGCCCCCATCCTGCGGTTCGATATGGGGAAATCGCGCACCCGGAATCGGGGCAGGAGTTGGGACCGGCCAGAATGTGGGAACGGCGGAAGGTACGGTGATCTCGCGGGGTGGTGGGTTGATGGTAATGACTGGGTCATCATCCAAAGCAGGTGGTGGATTTAACGTCGGAGTATTGGCACGAACAGAGGATCCGCCGAATTGAAGGTAGATACCTATCCCTATCCCGATGAGAACGATAAAAAGAACGGTTGGCCAGAGAGGGAATTTATCTGCCACGTCAGTCAAAAAATATTCTCTTTTAAACTTTGAATAGTTTCACCCTCCAGGCTATCATCCATATCTTCCCCCATTATCTAGTGAGAAATGATCATGCCACATGCAGGAATTGGCCTACATCCTTCATATCGACATGGATAGCTACTTTGCATCGGTGGAGGTACGGGAGAACCCCGATCTTCAAGGACTGCCCGTAGTTATAGGCGCCAATCCGCGGGAGGGGAGGGGACGGGGGGTGGTGAGCACCTGTTCATATGAAGCCCGGACGTTCGGCATCCGATCTGGAATGCCTATCTCACAAGCATATCACCTCTGTCCGTCTGCCAGATTTCTTCCGGTGAACTTTCCCCTCTATTACCGGACCTCAGAGAGAATAATGGCCATCATCGGGAGAC
>JAJRCM010000060.1 GCA_028678965.1 Methanomicrobiales archaeon
CCCTGGATGATGTTGTTCCCATCGAGAAGGACATAGGCAGTCCGCTGCCCGCCTGCTTCAATCACCAGTGCCTGGATTCCCATGGGTCCAAACCCGTCCTCCCGGGTATAGGGAAGATCGACCCGTGCTGCTCCTGCACGGAAGGGTCCCTGGGGAGAGGACCGGCAGGCCTTCACTCCTGCCCGGGCGGCCCCAATGTACTCCCGAGCGAGAGGGGTAGAGGGGTGCACAGGAGTGGTAACATCGGTCATGCAGTTGTGGGCATCGACGAAGGCAACATGGGCAAACTCCTTCCTTCCCTCAGCCATGATGATCTCCCCGATAGCGGGATCCACATCCTCAGTCTTCAATGGACTCCTCGTGGCCACGAGAAGGATCGTATCGCCGAATGACTGGCAGAGCACCTGAACAGTACCTTCGCGGCAGAGCTGCGAGGCACCAGCCATCGGACTGAAAGTGAGATGGTCAAGTGACCCCCGGACCGCGGTAATCACTTTATCAATCTCTGCCCCGGCGACCAGGTTGAAGTCATGGGTAGCACACCCATGACAGACAAACACCTCACCGGGAAGGGCATCGTGAAGGCGGGAGGGGAGATTTGTCCCCCCGATGTCTCCCATGGGACCGGGATGCAGATTCGGTACGGTTACCAGAATAGCTGGACGGTCCTTCCGGCGGATGAGGAGATTTGCCTGGGGGACGGTGGCCTCCTCCCCAATAGCGCGGAAAAAGTCCTCAAGATCGCGGGAACCATCCGTGAGGTGGGCGAGGAAGAGATTGATGAACTGGAGGCCGTGGATTCCAAAGGCCCGGTAGAGGGGAAGCTCGATCAGCCAGATGAGGAGGGCCCCGCCAAGAGCTAGAGCGACCGTGGAGATCACCGCGACAACGATGAAGGAAGGGTCAAAATAGAGGGCTCCTACGAAGATACCAGCAATACTCTGGATTGAGGCGGGCAGAATTGTCCTTCCCAACCGGTAATCAGCGACCGCAGTGAGGACCAGCAGCCGAAGGGCGACAATGAATCCCAGGGTGTAGGCATAGAGGAAGGGGAAGATGGCACTCTCCAGGAGGAGAAACGTGCCCAGCGTGCCGACGATGGAGAGAAGGCTGCAGATAAGGGCGAGGAGGGCAGACCGGTTCCAGGTCATAGCCCCATGGAGTGCCGTGACGAGCGGGGTGGTGAGGATAAGAGCGATGAGCGCCGGGACGGTGAAAAGGATGGTACCTGCTGGCGAAGGGAAGCTCCCGGTGAGATACCCGGAGAGATCAATGAGCAGACCGAAGAGAATGATGGCACTGGCCGTGAACTGCCAGTGCGGCGAGGTGAAGAGAAACCGAGTCAGGGTCTCCATCTTCACGTGAGGGGCGGGGGGCAGCAGGCCTCCCCCCTGATCCGATCGGTGTCCGCCCTTCTTACCTATGTTCATGTCACATCCTCCTTTTCCAGAGGTCCGAAGTGAGAGTGGTACCGGGGGACCATCGCTTCCCAGGATGGCAGGTTCGTTTGGCAGCCAACTTTCTCCACCACAAATGAGGCGGTGACCGTTCCTACGCGACAACAGGTGAGAGGCGGGTACCCTTTCTGGTATGCGGTGAGGAACCCGGCGCGATAGGCATCCCCGGCACCAGTGGGATCTTTGAGAGTCACCGGAACGATGGGGATGGGGTACTGTTTCCCCCCAACGAAGAGGAGACTGCCCTCTGCATCCATGGTAATCACCACGAGAGGGATGCGATTGACAAGGGCCTGGGAGCTCGTCCCGAGCTTCTCGCACATCCGGGCTATCTCATGCCGGTTGGCAAAGAGGACGGTGGTGGAGGAGAGGATGGTCTCCAGCTGCGTGACCGAGTACCAGGGAAGATCCTGCCCGGGGTCGAATGAGCAGAACGCCGCCTTCTGTGCCACCCGTGCGTTAAAATCTGGATCAGCCGTGGCAAGGTGGACAGCGGCGAGGTCGGGTGCCGGTGCCTCATGAAAATGGGAGGAGGCTCCCCACTCAAAGAAGGTGATCTGGTCACCGGAATCATCGGTAAAAATATACGCGGTGGGTGTCCGTTTTCCCTCCACCACAAAGAGTTCAGTGCGAACCCCTATCTCGGTCATCCAGGCACCATACTCGCTGTCCGCAAACTCCGGCCCGACCGCAGAGATAAGGGTGCACTCACCCCCAAGGCGTGCAATACCGGCAGCGACATTTGCACCGCCGCCCCCAAAATAGACGCTGTGGTCGATGATGGGGCTGGAGGCATGCCGGGAAGGGAGGGAGGGCACCCGGAAGAGGTGGTCCCACGCGGTATGCCCGACCACGTGGATCAGAGCTCTACCACCTCTTGAACCTTGAGAGGTACATCCCGGACCGCCTTCCCCACCACCGAGGTAGCGATACGGGCGGCATGCTCTCCTGATTCTGCTCTGAAGACTTTCATCTGGAGGAGGAGACCGACCAGTGCCGTATCAGCAACGACGAGAGCACTGTGCAGATCTTCCTCACAGTAGGGGCAGCAGAGGCGACCAGACTCTATCTCCACAAACTTGGCCGAGGGATTCAGGCGTTTGCCGGCTTCACTGATGGCGACACTGATGGCATCGTCCAGGCTCTTGACGTCCCGGACGACCCAGGCAGATTCAAGTATGACGAGGTAATCGGGCACCGGCGCTCACCACCGCTCGTGATGGAGGTGATTCTCGACCGGCATACGGGGAGTACGGGCTACAGGGAGATTCCCATGGCCGATGGGAAGGAGCGCGATAGGTAAGACATCGTCAGGAAGGTGCACGATCCGGCGGACCTTATCCTCATCGAATGCTCCGGTCCAGCAGGTGTGAAGCCCCAGGGCATGGGCAGCGAGCATCAGGTAGGTGCAGGCAATCGTTGCATCCTGGACCGCGTAGAGCGTTCCCCGTCCGCCATAGCGGGTCATGGAGCGGGTATAGTTGGCGCAGACCACGAGCACGAGCGGGGCAGCAGCGACGTGCCGCTGGCCAAGGGCTGCGGTGGAGAGAGCCTGGCGGGTTGCCCTCTCGGTGACCACCACCACATCCCATGCTTCGAGATCGCCGGCACTTGGTGCGGTACTTGCACACTGGAGGAGATACCCCAGTTCTTCATCTGATACTGGCGCCGTATGGTACTCTCTCACCGACGAGCGGCTGGTGAGGAACGGGAGGAGGTCAGAGGAGTCCATGTTCGTTGAGGACCTGCCAGCCATTCTGCGCTGCGGTGGTGGCAGCGGAGATCGATGCTCCTATACGGAGAGATGCCCCGAGAAAATCATTGCTCTCGGTGAGACTGATTGCGTCCGAGATGCTGTTGACCGAGCGCTGGAAATCCTGGAGGGTGGTGGCACGGTAGGCAAACTCGGTCTCGGTGCGGACGAGCTCCATCGCGATGAGCAGGATCCGCTTTCCTCCCGCCCGTTCAGTGTCGGGAAGGTCACCGGCGACGGTGAGGAGCTGGGAGAGCATGAGCAGTTCAGATTTAGCGCGTTCGCCGTACTGATAGGCCCTGACGGCATCACTGATATCCATACTCATCATCACGGACGGACGGTAAAAAAGGTTGTGGGTCGCCCCACCCGCTTACTTCTTCGCTTTCTGCTTCTGGCCAAGCTGCGAGCTCTTTGCCCGACGAATACGGCGCCGTACGCGGGGATCGGGGATGCCGGCACCCCTGCCGCCACCTCGTCCCCGTCGACCTCCCTGTCTTCCTCCCCTTGAATCGCCGGCATCACGGGAAGCCCGCTCCAGTTTCTTGAGAACTGCATGGACCTTGAAGCGCTGATTGGGGCCCGGTCGTTTTACGTCCGCATCCTTCTGGGGCACCAGGCGTATCTGCGCCTTCACGCCCTTGATCTGCACCCAGTTTACCGAGCCTGTCTTTCCCATGATGAAACTCCTTACTATCTTCCACGGTGGCACTGATAAAGATAACGGAGAGGAGGCGGCCTTCAGGAGCCTGATTTCAGGAACCGGTCGAGGGCCTTGCGAAGCGCCTCGCTGACCACTTTCCCGTCCACTCTCCCCCGCACCTCCTCCATCACTACCCCCATCAGGGGCCCCAGTGCTGCCATCCCGCGGGTGCGTACAAACGTCTCCCGTTCATGGAGGATGCGGTCCACCATCGTCTCCAGGTCAGCAGTGGTCACTGATGAAGCGGAGGATGCCCGGAGAATGTCATCGAGCAGAGTTCCTCCCGCGACAGCACGGAGCACGTCCGGCACCGCCTCCTTTGCTATCCGTCCTTCCTCCACAGCACGGAGGACCGCAAGGAGGAGGTCATCGGTGATCCGATCGAGTGGTACCCCTTCACGGCGGAGCTCCCGCCAGGTAGCGGTGATAGTGCGGGCGGCGAGGGTGGGTTTGATGCCCGTGGCCACCGCCTGCTCGAACACCGGCAGCAGCTCAGCGTAGGCGATCTGGCGGGCAAGGGCTGGATCGAGCCCCAGATCACGACTGAAACGGGCTGCACGATCGGAGAGCAGCTCTGGGATTACAATCCCCTCCCACCGCGACCTATCGATCCGCACCGGAACGACATCGGTCTCGGGATACATCCGCGCCGCCCCCGGTAGAGGCCGCAGGTAGGCAGTGCCCTTCCCTCCCTCGAGCATCTTACGCGTTTCCTCAGGGATCCCTTCCAGCGCCATCTCTGCCCGACGGATGACCTGGCGGACGGCACATCGTGCCCTTTCGGCATCCGCAGCCACCAGCACCACGCAATCATCTGTTCCAGCGTTCAGAGACTCCTTCAACCGCTGCACCTCATCTGTGGTAATCCCGTATGCCGGGAGCTCATCGGTGTGGAAGATACCGCCCACCCCGCACCGTTTGGCGTAATCGGAAAATTCACTCCCCAGTCTCCTGCCAGGCTGGAGTTCCTTTCCCACGAGACCACCAAA
>JAJRCM010000061.1 GCA_028678965.1 Methanomicrobiales archaeon
AGGTCCATACCGTAGTAGGTGTACTCGTCGAGGATGTTGTCGGTGTACGCGGCAGTCGCATACTGGGTAAATCCGACACCACCGGACATGTAGGAACCGAGCCAGATCTGGTCGAACAGCATGGTTCCTGCAGCGACAACCTCAAGGGATGCCTTCGCCGGGTCATGCGGGAACTTCCGGTCGGTCTGTACCATATCGGCAAACGCACCGAACTTCAGGCCACCGGGTTCGTTGGGCCCACGGGCACGGCGTGCGGGCAGCAGGGTTGCCATTTCAATAAGTCCTGCGTGCTTGGCAGCGAATGCCAGGTCGGCAACAGCTGCTTCTCCGGCACACATGTGGTAGGCAGCAATGAAGGACATACCGAGCTGCATCGCAGACCATCGCGAGGAGGTACCTCCATCACAGGTTCTGGATACAATCGTCGGGATGTGGATGGCCTGCCACAGGGACTTGCCAACCGCGGCCTTGAGCTGCTCTGCCTGCTTTGCGGGGAAGAGCTTGTTCACGTTGACGAGGAACTGGGGCTCGATCGAGTCCGCCATCTCGTCATCGCCGGTGAATACCTTGACGTAACAGTCATCGGTGAGCGCCGGGTGGGTCTCCACCATGTGCTCCTGGACGACAGCCGCACCAGGCATTGCGTGGTTCAGCACGTGCAGGAACTCGTTGATGGTTTCAGGAGTGACTTCCTTGCCGAGACGCTTCTGCAGGGTCTGGTGGGCGAGGTCCATGGATACGATAACCGTTCTCCGGATATCATCCCACATCTGCTGCATCGCCGCGTTGTTGACGAAGTGCAGGTCATCACCCTCAACGAAGACACCTGTGCCTGATACCTCATAGGAGGTCAGCTGGCGCTGTCCGAGGGGGATACCACCAAGGTGGCAGCGGACGGGGTCGTACATAGAGATACCACGGGCCATGGCAGCTGCCTGACCCTCCCTGATGAACTCCCTCTTCCGCGGGGACTGGGAGAGACCGAGTCTCTTGTATTCAGTCTTTCCACCAAGAATATCCTGACCCGCGAACTTTTCCTTCAATGACTTGAGGAATAATTTCTGGGCTCTCTCAATTTTCGCCATGTGTCACCACCTTCACTCCATCGGCATGAAGCCGTACTTGGTCCTCAGTGAGTGTACGCGCTGTGTCCACTCGAGGTACTCTTTGTCGTCGCGGAATGCGACGCCACCATTGCAGTTGTAGATGGTGGTGTGCGCCTTGAGCCACTTGTCATCATTCGGCTTGCCGACACTGATCGGCTTGTCCAGCGGCTCTCCGATCTGGTTCTTCACGTACTTGACCACTTTATCCTTGGGGTCAAGGACGTAGCGCTGGAGCATGTCGAACATCATGCCGTTCTCTGCGAGCCGCAGGGAGTGTCCGTGCACCGTAGCGCCCTTGATAGCAGTACGTGCCGGGTCGAAGAGCTCGCTTGAGACGAGTTCTTTCGCGATCTTCTCCAGGTCTCGCTCACGGCACTCCACGATCTGACGTCCTGAGAGGGTACCCGGGTCAACTCCGCGGTAGCGGATGGCCTCAAGGTAGCTCCTTAAGTAGGGGTGGCAGGGTGCGAACCACATGGAGTCAGAAAACTGGATGTACCTGACACGGTCGCCAGTCTTTGCGCCATCAAGCGGTACAACGAGCTTCCGTACTGGGCACTTCGGTTCTCCAGCCTCCGCAAGCGGCGGGTGAGCGGTGGGATATGCGGCACCAGGGGCTCGGTGGCCCATCAGGAGCACAACATCCTCATCGGATACGTCGCGCATCTTCTGGAGCTTATAGCCGGGGTTCATATACTTGCGCCGGTTCTCGGCGATAAGGGTGGATCCCGGTCCAAACTGGGGCTTGTATGCCATTTTTATATCACCTCATGATTTTGATGTTCTCAATACCTTCATGACAGCCCTGATGACCTCCGCCACGTTATCACGAGTGGGCGTCTGCCCACGGGTGACACCGCTGACAATGGACATCACGGTTCCTTGCGTCTTCACTTTGTCTGGGGGCGGTAGCACATAGGCGGTTTTTACTCCTTCCTTTGCCAGATCCTCATAATCCACCGGTGCCTGGGAGACCACGATGGCGGGAATGTTACAGTACTGGAGGATGAACCGCACCTTCTGCACCACATGGGATCGCACATTCCCATGATGGAGAATGGCGAGTTTGTGTTGCTCGATCTGCTGTATCTCTTTGTATGTCAGCCCGAAGTAGGCGCCGAGCACGGCACCGGAAGCCTTCGGTACATCACCGGGAAGACCGCTCCCGGACTCCAGCACCAGCATGGACACATTAAATTCCACTCCTTCACGGCGCAACGCTGACGTAATATCACAGACCGGTTTGGTCACATGTCTCCGTCCTGGTGACATAGCCACCACTATCACATCCGGATAGCGGCTCTCGGAGATGGTATTTCGCTGGGCGATACTGCCGCCCTTGCCCATCCCCATACTCTCTCGGCAGTCAACCACCTGGGTGATCCTGCCTATGGGCACGTCACTTCACTCCCTGGATGATGATAGGGCATCCCTTGCTCCTGGGATCGGCCATTCCCAGCAAATCCTTCTCCATACCGGGACCATACTTGGCATAATCGGTCAGCGTCATCTGTGACTTCATATACCTGCCTTTCTGGATAGAGTAGGAGAAATCCGTGAAGACACGGTCACATACCTCCTTTAAATCTTCAATGGCTGCTTCATCCATGAGTTCGAGGATGACCACTCCAACCTGTACCTGCAGCTGCACATCCTCATCCGCGACTTTAATCGTCTTTCGGCCTTCATGCGGGTTGGGAAGTCCCTTCGCCGGTCCATAGGGGACTTCGGCGGGAAGGTTGGGTCCGTTCAGGACCATCCGCCGGATCTTCCCGGTCGCAAAGATACCGTTCAGTAGACGTTCCACGGTCGACGGATTGAGGAGGCGTGCAGGAACAATCCTGCACTGGGGGTATGTTGCTTCTGTCATTGGGGATTCGAGGTTCTTATTTAAACGCCCTTGGCAATTGCCTGGATTGGCCTGGCGAATTCATCGATCTGTCCGAAGGTGTCCTGGTAGACCTTTGCCGTCTGCTCGGGTCCGAACATCTGGGTGCCACCATCGAGTGAGCAGGCTACACAGACACAGGGGATTGCGAACCCGGCAGAGTGCCTGGTCACAATGTGGTTACCGTTGAAGACACCGGGACCGCCACCACCATAGATGGAGTGGCTGAAGAACGAGAATCCGACTGCCGTACCCATCACACGGCCGTAGTCACAGCTGGGCAGACCTGTCTCGTGCTCAAGCAGGTCGTTGAAGTACAGCAGGGTCGAGGAGACCGCCTGTGCGAATCGTCCAGCACCACAGTTCACCATGGTCGCTGCCATGGTTCCCGCGGCGGCATAGGCGTTCCACATCATCGGGTCCTTGGTCTCATAGAAGGTGAAGGTGTTACTCTTCTTGCCTGCCTTGATGACCTTGTCCTCGAGGGCACGCTCAACAAGGCTCTGGACAACCGTACCCATGGTACCTGACTTGCCGTTGGCCTTCACCAGGTCATAGACCATGTTGTTGGCGTTCAGGCCCTGGAAAGCATACCCCAGGAGCTGGGCACGCTCGAATGGTCCAATGGCCATGCCCATCTCGAATTCTCCTGCCTGTTCAAAGGTACAGGACAGCGCACAGGTCTGCATCGCGTTGCGGTGGGTCATCATGGCGCATATGTTCGCGTTGATGTTACGCAGCGCATAGCCTAGGCCTTCGTTGTTCTGGGGGATGGACAGGATCGTAATGATGTTGCCGCCCTGCATATCCATGGTCTGCGGGTACGCACCCCACACTGCTGATTTGACCATCGGGCCGTCGAACATTCCGACGTTGTACTGGTCAATCAATGCCTGGACCGTCGCAGATGCAACGGCGGTGCTGGCCGCATCATAGGTTGAGGCAGCCTCTAGACGAGCTTTCGGGACTTCGATAAGCAGGAGCTTTCCTCCTCCGATCTTGGTCACCTTGGTGTCATCACCCTCATCAACCTGGACAAGTTTCTTGACCTTGTCGGCAATGGCATCAGCATCTTTTACGACGTTGGCATTGATGCCACGTCCGAGAATGATACCCTTGCCCATCGCACCGGTCTTCAGACCGGCCTCGATGCCGGCCATGTTCACCGCGACCGTCCTCTTGGTGAGGTCGATGAGCTTCTTGATCGCGGGGTTAATGAGCGGGCTGACCTTTTCGAGGGCTACCTTGCTCTTCAGCAGCTTGCCCTCATCATCGTAAAGGTCGCAATATTCCTTGTATTTCATGTTTTTATCTCTCCATTTTTTCTCTATTTACACGATACAATCACAGGTCTGAACAACGTGTACTTACCGTACGCGGAATGTAACTGATAGTCGCTACTGCACGTCCCCTCATGGGACATTGATAATATACCCCATCCCCGAATATAAGTGTTGTGATTTTTTACATGGGTTATTTTTATAAAAATAAGTAAATAATAATATATAAAGGCTAAATATTCAAATACTACACTATATTCTCTTTATTTTAATTGTAACAGTATGAAGAAATATAAAAAAAGTATTACTAAATGCTACATCTGGTAGGTCCATCACTTAAAACCACCTGCGCTGACACTACCAAAAAAATTAGTATTTAAGGTAGAGTTTGGCGTAGACAGTCTGGCCTTTTCGTTTCGGGTGGCGTTCCGCCGTATCCCCCTCAAAGAGAGCGAACCGTGCCTTGGTGTTGGCAACATCCAGGTCCACGTCACTGCGATAGACAAACCCGGGCATCATCACATCGACAGTGCCGAAGATGTAGATCTCTCCCTGCACCATCTGCCCCCCAACGGCACTCTTGGCATTCCCTTTGACGATGATCTTGCCACCTTCGGCATGGGTGCCAAGGAAATCGTCAACATTGCCATCGATGACGATCTCCCCACCATTCATGAAGTACCCGATATCACTGCCGGCGTTCCCTTTGACGTGGATCCGGCCACCCTGCATGCCCCGCCAGTCGCCACGGTACGCAGCACCGAGATAGTTGCCGGCATTGCCGTCAATGATCATCTCGCCGCCCCGCATACCGGTGCCGGCAAAGGCATCGACACTGCCATTGACCTGGATCTTTCCTCCCTGCATCCAGGCACCGACGTACATGTCAGCACTGCCTTCCACGAGGATCTCTCCGGCAGTCATCTTCATCCCGATGTACTTCAACCGGGTGGCATTTCCCTTGATCACGATCTTCGTGTCTGCCGCGGTGGCTCCTGCTTCCCCGCTGAGAGTGAAGAATTCACCGAGAGAGCGCTGCTTACTACCTTCATACACGGGAAGGGCAGCTATCTGGTCATTCTTCTTTCCAGCAAAGGCATCGGGAGTGATTTGATCCACTTCGAGGAAGATGGTCGGTTGGGATTTGAGAGTGAGTGTTACAGTGTTCATCGTCATCCTCCGTCAGTGGCTCGCATCCACCTCAATGGCCATGGGGTTGGGGATGAAATGCTTTCCGTGCACCTCATAGTTCCCCCTCGTGACGGTGTAATACTTCAGGAACTTCTCCTGAATGTCACGCATCACCTGGGCGTTCTCATTCACCTTCGCATGAACCCACAGCGTCCGTTTGTTGCCATTGGAGATGATCTCCCGATCCTTGATGATCTTCACACCAGTCTTCCACAGGTACTTGGCATGACTGAACGCAGCCTCGATTCCCTCCGGATCATCCACCTTCTCCGGGTTGAAGTCGTACACCACCACATCAGCATCCATGCCCGGCTTCAACCCTCCATACATACTGGAGAGGCCAAGGGCCTTGGCAGGGCCGGCACGGGTCATGGCGGCAATCTCATAGAGGTTCAGCTCCCGGTCAATGGTTGCAATCTCCGAACTGGAGACCACCTTGTCGCTGTTCTTGAAGGCCTTGATCTGCTGCTCACGGGCCTTGGCGCTCATCAGCCACTTCAGTATCCGCGGATAGCGGGTGAAGGGGCCGGCATTGGGGTGGTCTGTGGTGATATAACACCGCATGGGATCTTTCGCAAGCAGGGCGAGCTCAAGGCCGATAGCCCACTGCACCCCGCTGACAAAGATGTCCGGGCTGTAGACATAGGGAACCACTCCGGCGGCAGTCTCCAGCTCAACATCGGCATTCGCCCACTTCAGGTGATTCAGTTCGGTGAGATGGTGTTCGAAAGGTCCATCCGCGGTCATGGTGGTGGTCTCGTCCAGGGTGACAAAACCGACATCGATAGTGATGTTCTTGTGTTTGTTCACGTAGTCAATGATCGGTCGTGCCTTGGACTCGAAATTCGCCCACTTGTCCCCGCCGTAGGAATGGAACTGGATGTGGGTGTGATGCATCACCTGATCGCGGTGGAACTTGTTCTTGGCCTTGTAGCCTTCCGCCGCTTTAAGTGTATCGAGCGTGGTGGTATAGTTGCCTGGATTCCCCAGGTTGTTTCCGTGGATGTGCAGGGAGTGGGGGAGCCCGAGGTACTCGTTCGCCTCGATAAGCCCTTTCGTGATCTCATCCGGAGTAACATCGAAGTACGGGACCGGATCGGTGACCTGCAGGCAGTTCATTCCCCAGCCCCATGCTTCGGTGCCACCAGGATTCACGCTCTTGACCGCAAATCCTTTCGTCGCTTCCAGCAGCCAGGAAATGTACGCGGCGGTATTTTCGACTTCCCTATTCTTGATGTACTCCAGGACGAACCAGTTATTCCCGAAGACAGGGTAGGCACCTTCATCGATGATGGGGGTGTCGCGGATTTCTTCATGGACATGCCGGGCGAAGATCGGGGGCATTGCCGCTTCCATGACGGTGGTGTACCCCAGTCGGGCATAGGCGTAGCCTGTCCGGAACGTGGTAGGGACGGAGAATCCACCCTCCATCCGGGTGTGCTTCCCTCCGATGGTAGCGTTGAACAGCTTATCCTCAGGACGGTAGATCCGTCCGATGTTCACTTTCGGACCGGCGACATGGGCATGGATCTCCAGCCCTCCTGCCATCACTGTCATGCCCTTGGCATCGATGACCTCGGGCTTCTTCACCTCG
>JAJRCM010000062.1 GCA_028678965.1 Methanomicrobiales archaeon
TCCCCAGTGTCTGGGGGGTGAGACCGAAGGTATGGTGCTCGAATACACCATGGACCCTTTCACCTTTCAGGGTGAAGCAGAGTGTGTGCCCGTTTCCCGCGTTCACCAGGGTAATCCCCTCTTCCGCTTCCGCTTGGACCCAGGGATCGCAAAGCATACCAATCATTGCAGCAGGTCCGGTATCTATCACCAGGACCCCAGGAACCTGTTCGCGGAGTGCGTGCATACGGCTCATCTCAGTTTGGGGGGGATCGGGTGCAAGAGCGTACACTGACCAGTCACCCTTCTCCAGCTGATTGCGGATCAGCTCAAACCGGACGATCCGGTTACTCCTCCCCGGGCTGAATCCGTGATCCTGCACTGCGAATGCAGCAGCGTCGGGATAGGGAATCCCAAACTGCTCACATACTCCCCTCAGTTCCCCGCCCATATAGTCAGAGGTGCGGATGCGAACCGCGTTATCGGGAACCGGCCCTGCTGTTATTTTCACTCCCATGCCCTTTACCCGTTCTGCGCTGTCGTGGATGGTCAGTGCTGCCTTTTCTGTGGCATAAACTTCCAGTCCTGCCATTAAATGTTCCCGGACCGCCCGCACGATCGGGCCTCCCCCCATGCAGAACCCTTCAAGAACAATAGGAAGATCATCTTTTCGTGCTTGGGTAATCTGCCCGGCTTTCACAACGGTGGGGGAGGGGAGTACCAGTTTCGGGCTCCGTTCAATTGGCTCATTCCGACGATGGATGAGGATATCCTGAGTGCCGGTTCCGATATCGATAATCAGCAGTGAATCCATGACCTTTGCATCACCGCATACCCTAAGCAATCTGTTCTTTCCGGGTTTCCGGTGACCATCCGATAATCTGCTCCGGGTCAGGATTGAACTCCCGAAACTGCTTGAGTGAAATGGTCAGATCGCGAGTGAAGGCAAAATACCCCACCTGGGAGTTGCGGCAGAGGTTCATCGCCATGTCCATGAGCCCTCGGGGATCCGGGCGGGCCTCACCCAACCATATATGCAGGATATTGCCTCCGTCCACAATGGGGAAGAAGACATGCTCGATCTCAATTCTCCTGGTGAGGGGGATAGTGGCGCAGGGGGCGACATGGGTGCCATTGGTGTAATAGATGGGGAGATCTCTCGTGGTATGACACTCCGCAAGTGCCTGCTTGAGGTCCCCCTTGATCACCTTCATTGCATGTTCTCTGAACCGGGAGTCAAGGAGATCGGCAACCGCGAACCGCTGACCGGTGGTCTCTGCAGGGGTGCGGGCGATGGCAATGGTCATATCGTGCTTCCGGGAGAGTTCGGCAGCATAGAGTTCCATCTCGGTCATGGCTCTCACCGCCAGCACAAAGGCTTCCTGGGATTCATGGAGCTGCATTCCGAGGTGGTGTTGTACCATCTCGTTGACTCCCACGACCCCAATCGTGTAGACCAGGCCATTCAGATCGACAGCAACCGCACCTCGTTCTCCGGTGTTGGGATCCTTCGGACGCTGCATGGCAAACGGCATCCGCTCGTGAGAACGGATCAGGTCCATCCAGCGGCGTTTTACCTTGAAAACCTCAATCGCGATATCCATCAGGGAGCGGAGTTCAAGGAAAAGGCGTTCATCATCTCCCTCTGCACGGTAAGCAGCCCGCGGGCAATTGATGGACACCACCTGCCAGGAACCCATAGAGAAGTGCATTCCCTCAATAAAATTCATCTTGTCCTCAAACCGTCGGTCCCGTTCCGCGTTGGAGGAGAACTGGTAGGCGCAGCACTGATAACAGGATATTCCCTTTCCTGCTCCACGATAGGGGGGGATCTGGTTGTCATAGTAGGGGGTGCCGAATTTGGATGCCAGCTCGAAGGTCGTCAGGTAGAGATCCCGGTAGGTCGGGAGGTCCGGGTGCTGCCGGTTGAACTCTGACAGTTCTTCCATGAAGTCTGGCTCAATGCTGATCTCGGGTTTAGGGAAGCTGAATGGTTTTCCCCAGTAATCTCCCTCCAGCATTACTTCCATCAGGGCCTTGAAGAGAAGCCGCACCTCCCGTTCAAACTCGCCATAGGTCCGCAGGGGGGCCTGTTTCCCGTTCCAGACCTTTCCTTTATACACACAGGGGCGATTCTTCCACAGGGTGGGGACACCCGGGGTGAGCTGAACAGAGGAGAATACCAGCTGCCCACCCCGAGCGACCATCATCTGGGTCATCTCATAGACGAACATCTGCATCATCTGCTTGATGTCATCGTAGGACATTCCCTCAAAATAGGGAGCGAGGAAGGTGAGGAAATTATAGTACCCCTGTCCACCAGCAAAATTGGTCTGCGCCGATCCCAGGGCTTTTACCGCATGCAGGATGGCCACCTCTGCCCGCTTCGCCGGCCCGGCCACTGATGCCTTGGTCCCATTCCCGTCCGGCATCAGCCCGTAATAGAAAAAGTACCGCAGGTCCCAGTCCTGGCAGAATGGTCGTGTCCCGAAATATTCGAGATCGTGGATGTGCAGATCTCCGGTAAGGTGATAATCCGCAATAACTGGAGGTAGCTGGAGGAGGTACTGCTCCTTGCTGATCTTATCGGCCTTTTTCTTGTGGGAGGTTTCTGCATTCTCCTGGAGATTCGCATTATCTCGTGCTTCGAATCCCTTTCCTACATCGATCTGGTGGGCATCATAAACGGGAGTTCCCACCCGGGTGCAGACATTCCGGTACTCGACCTTGCCCTCTTCGAGGAGCATGATGTTCACAATCTCCCTGATCAGGGGGCCGCTGAGATAGTCGAGACCGAGCCTCTGGATATGCTGCTCTACATTCCTGGCAATACCTACCGCCCTCGAATAATCCAGCCCTTCTTTCCCGTAGAAGACTTCCACCAGTTTGGTCTCTTCAACGAGTTGCCGAACGATACGCTCCCGGTTCCAGTCTACGATGTGCCCATCTGACGTGCGTACCTTGGGCATGGGGGGTACAAAGACTCCATCGAGAGTTGTCTGTTTGCTGTGGGGGATCAACGTCGATCACCTGTGAGCTTTCCCTGAATGATGTCCTCACGCACTTCTCCATCTCTGAAGAGGTCGGTAGAGGTGAGGAATACCTCACCGATCTGGAGTACTGGCGCTTCCCGGACAAAGACACCGTGAATCCGTAGCTCGGTGAGAGGACCTGCGGCTGCCATATTCTCTTCCTGGAAGAATATGCCGTTCTTCTGCAGAAAGTCCTTGAGCATTTCACAGTTCGGGCAATTTTCAAGTGAATATACCGTCAGCGGCGATGTCCCCTTCATCCTCCCACATCCATCGAGTACCAATTATAGTTAAAGACACAATAATGTTTGATGGTGAGAATTTTTATTGCTATTGATCTGCCCCGCTATATAAAAGAGCAGATCAGGGAGAGCCAGACTATTCTCTCCACCACGGGGGCAAAACTGACCCTGGTCAATCCTGACGTTACCCATATCACCCTGAAATTCATCGGAGAGGTCGATCTTCCCCGCCTTGATGCTATCGTCAAAGCATTTTCCACCATCCTCTTTGAACCTTTTTCATACGAGGTTCATGGTATCGCGGGAAATAATCGCCATTCCCCCCGCGTGATCTGGGGGAATGTGCAGGATAAGGGGCATTGTGCCAGGCTTCACCATATCATCGAGGATACACTCTCACCCCTGGGTATTTCAAGGGAGAACAGGGCTTTCACCCCCCACATAACTTTTGCTCGGGTGAAGACATTTCATCCCTCCCTCCTTGCGGTTCTACGGGGTATATCCCAGACACAGCTGGGTTCGGGGGAAGTGCACGGCATACACCTGAAGAAAAGTACCCTCCTTGCCGATGGTCCACGGTATGAGGATATCGCAGAGGTCGTATGGTCATGAGGAGTCCTATCGAAGAGGTGGTGTTGGAGGGCATTCGTCCAAAGAAGAAGGATATCGATCACATTACAACCGTCGCTGAACGACTGGTCGCTGCAGTAGATCGGAGTGGCATTGCCGAGGGCATGGTAGTTGGTTCCATTGCCCGGCACACCTGGCTCAATGGAGATCGGGACCTCGATATCTTCATGCTCTTTGACCCATCTCTCCCAAGGGAAGATCTGGAAGACAAGGGTCTCTCCCTCGCCCGCTCCATCGCCACAGAATTCGGTGCGCGGTACCGGGAGAAGTACGCCGAGCACCCCTACCTCAACGCTCAGCTGGAGGAACTGGATATCGATCTCGTACCTTGCTACCGGGTCCCCAGTGCCTGGGAGATCCAGAGTGCCGTAGACCGGACTCCCTTCCATACCCGCTATATCTCTGAACGGATCAACCCGCTCATCGATGATGTACTCCTTTTCAAACAGTTTGCCAAGGCAGGGGGATTCTATGGTTCCGATCAGATGACCGAGGGCTTTGCCGGCTATCTCTGCGAACTCCTTGTATACTATTATGGTGGCTTTATTCCCCTTATCCGCGCCGCTTCATCCTGGAAAAAACGTACCATCATCGATATTGAGGGAATCGGAGCAAAATCATTCGAAGATTCGCTGGTGGTCATCGATCCTGTCGATCCCAACCGGAATGTCGCCGCCTCGGTCTCCCTGACTCGGAAATTTGAATTTGTAGAACTGGCACGGGGATATCTCTCATCCCCTTCTGCCTGGTTCTTTACGGTCATTGATGAACCGCCTATCACTCAGGATGAATTACGTCTGATCCTCACCCAGCGGGAGACCGCACTGTATGGTCTCTTTATAAGGACGCCTCCCTTCATCCCCGATATCGTGGTTCCACAACTCCGAAAGAGCCTGGGGGCAATCCGCGGACTCCTGGAGAGGCATGGGTTTGTGGTGAACCGGGCTGACTGCTGCATGGGCGATGAGCGGTGTCTGATGATTCTCGAGCTCCTGGTGGACCGTCTCCCCCAGGTTCGCCGCCACATTGGACCTCCTCTCTGGACAGAAGAAAATGCCGGTAAATTCTTCTCCAAAGAGAGGGGGGCCATCTTCTCGGGTCCTTACATCGAAGATGGCCTCTATGTGGTAGAGATCCCGCGCCGGTACACAGATGTTGCATCCCTCCTCTCTTCAGGTGAAGTCCTGGAAACCGGACTGGGAAAGCACGTGAAGCATTCGATGCGGGAGGGATGGCGGGTCGTGAGGGGGGCTGACTGCTGGGCAGAGGAATTTGCCCCGTTTCTCAGCAGATTCCTCAACCGGTCCTCCCCGCTGGGAAGAATCAGGCTGAGAGAAGCCCAACAAAACGGCTGAATGAGGCGGATGACTCTTCCGTTCAAAGAACCTGACGAGGATACCCGGCATAGGAATGGGACGTACTTCGTTTCAGTCGGTCGATACGAACGGGCACTTTCCTGCTTTGAACGGGCAGTGAAGGAGGACCCTATCGCTGTTCACTCCTGGATATCGCTTGCCTATTGCCTTGACCGGTTGGGTCGCTCAATGGAGACAGTCCATGCTGCTGGCCGGGCTCTGGCACTTGATCCCTCCCACCTTGATGCTCTCTTCACCAGGGCAAAAGCCCTCTTCCATCTTGGACAGCTGGAGGAGACTATCCAGCTCCTGCTAACGGTGGTCCGTCTCGATCGCGGGCATGCCGAGGGATGGTACGTCATGGGTAACTGCCATTATCATTTAGGGCATTATGAACCGGCCATCGAATGTTACCGGCA
>JAJRCM010000063.1 GCA_028678965.1 Methanomicrobiales archaeon
CGGTGAGGGGCTCTGCCAGGTTGCGGAGGAGGTGAGGACTGTTACCGGCTGGCTGAGGGAGCGGAAGGTGTTCTGATAGACCACGGTTCCGGGCGAGGAAAGGAGCTGTAGACCGGTCGCATGGTCGTGGATCATGTTCCGGGTGAGCACCGCTGAGGACGTGGATTCAATCACCATGCCGATGCCGGTACAGACGCTCCGGACACCGGCACCAGCAATGGTTGTTTCACTGACCGTCGTGTCATCAGCAAAATACAGGCGGATGCCATGGCAACGGTTATCGACAATATGGTTTGCGGTGAGGTAGGTAGAAGGGGAGTTCTCCACAATCACCCCGTAGGTCGTCGCCCCGATGCCATTGCCGGTGATCGTTGAGCCGGTGAGAGTGACCGTACTGGACATCCTGATGAATACGCCGTGGGAGAGAGCACCGGTGATGGTCGCGTCATTAATCGAGACGTTGGTTGAACGGTAGAGGTAGATGCCGGTACCGTTCGTGTTCTGGGTCGAAACATTCTCCATCCTTGCATCTCCTGCCTGGGAGAGGTAGATCCCGTAGCCAGGAGACCCAGAGCTGATGTCATGGATGATGGTATCACGGATCGTCGTGCCGTTGACCGAGCGGATGGCGATGCCCGAATGAGCATGCCACGAGATTTCTGAGGCGATGATCTGGCAGGTAGGAGCGGAGACGTTGATACCGGCACGACTGCTGTTCACGACCATCACTCCCTGGAAGGTGACATTCGGAGCGGTGATGGTGACCGCATCGCGGTTCAGGAGGCGCCGGGCATCGATCACCGGATGGCCTTCACCACGCAGGGTGATGCTCCGGTTGATCACGATAGGTTCCGGGTAGGTGCCTGCTTCGATGAGAAGTATATCGCCATCCGTTGCCGCATTGATGGCTGCCTGGAGGCTCTCGCCGCTGGAAACGGAGATCGTCGCTCCGGTGACAGGGGTGAGGAGGACGATAAAGATGCAGAGGATCAGAAGGTATCGTTGCATGGTCATCATGAAGGATCACTGGTTGCGGGTGGGGGGAGTGATGAAAGGAGGTGAATCGTCGGGGATCATATGAGTGATAGGTACGTCGTGCCTCTCAAGAGGGGTGAGCACGGGACCGTATAAAGGGGGCAGATTCAGTTTTCAGGGACGTGATAAGAATGAAAGGAGGGGAGGAGGTGTCACGCTCTCCCGAAATCGTCTTCCAGCCGGACGATATCGTCTTCTCCGATGTACTCTCCCTGCTGGACCTCGATCAGTTCGACAGGGAGGAGGCCGGGGTTGCGGAGACGGTGGTGCACCCCGGCGGGGACAAAGGTGCTCTCCCCGTTGCGCAGGAACCGCGTCTCGGTGCCCACCACTATCTCAGCTGTTCCCTGAACCACCACCCAGTGCTCGCTCCGGTGGTGGTGGAGCTGGTGAGAGATCTGGCGGGTGGGGAGGACGGTGATCCGCTTGATGGTGTAGAACCGGCCCTTCTCCAGCACCGTATAGGAGCCCCATGGCCGGTGGACCGTGGTGTGGAGGAGTGCCCGCTCGTCCCCCTTCGCTTTGAGCTGTTCCACCACCTCGCGTATCTCCTGGGATCGCTGCCGGGAACCGACGAAAAGTACGTCGCTCGTGTCCACGATGGCGAGGTTATCCACACCGATGGTGGTGACCAGCCGGTGTGCCAGGATGAGGTTGCGGTGGGAGTCGAGGGGGAGCACCTCCCCGCGGATAGCGTTGCCCGAGCCATCCTTGGGCAGTACTTCATAGAGCGCATCAAAGGATCCTAGGTCGGTCCAGGGGGCTTCAAGGATCACCACCGCTGCCCGAGAGGTCTTCTCCATCAATCCGTAGTCAATGCTGATTGCAGGAGTGCGGGCGTAGGCTTGGGCAGGGGGCAGGGTGAAGGCCGAGGCGACGTCTGCTGCGTACCGCTGGCACTCTTTTAAAAAGAGCGTGGTGGAGAGGACGAACATGCCACTGTTCCAGAGGAACCCATGGGCAACATAGGCAGCGGCAGTTGCCGCATCCGGTTTCTCCACAAAGCGTGCTACCCGGTACCCTTCCTTGATCCTCTCACCCTTTTCGATGTAGCCATATCCCGTGTGGGGATGGGTGGGAGGAATGCCAAAGGTCACCAGGTAGTGGTCAGCGAGTTGTTCAGCGCGATAGAGTGCCTCCAGGTAGGCATCGCTCTCCCCGATGAGGTGATCAGAGGGGAGGACGGCGACAGTGGAGGGTCCGGAGGAGGTGAGGATGTGGTGCATCCCGTACGCGATGGCGGGGAGGGTGTTCTTTCCCTGGGGTTCGGTGAGGACGGTGCACTCCTCGCAGATTCCCCGCACCTGATCGCGGACAAGAAACGTATGCTGCTCACCGGTCACGATAGTGATATCATGTGGAATTGACCTGAGGAGCGCCCGCCGAAGTGTCTTCTGGAAGAGGGTTTCCCCATTGAACAGGGGAATAAACTGCTTCGGGTATTGCTCCCGGCTCAAGGGGAAGAGCCGGGTCCCCACGCCACCAGCGAGGATCAGGGTCTTCATCGCACCACCGTGCCATGCATACCTCGTGGTGGGGGCGGGAGGGGCATAATCTTTCTTGTAGCTCGCCATAAGAAGGAATTCCTGTGCGGGATAGGTGCAATGACACCCGAACTTGCGATCCCTCCTCCCTACTAAGGGCATCGTTGCATCGGGGAACAGACATTAGAACCGGTTAAGAGCGAGGAGAAAAAAGGGGATTACCTCTTTCTGAATATATAGAGATTTACCCCTACCGCGAGAACCAGGACCACGATGGCCGCTGCGATGAACAGGAAGGGAGTCTCCTCAACTGGCGCCGGGACTGCCGTCACGTTTGTCGTCACCTTTGCGGTTGGCATGGCGGTTGTTCGTGGGACGATGGTGGGGATGGTGGGAAGCGGGGGGATAACTGCAGCCGGCCGTAGGGAAACGAGCCCGAACGTGGAGAACCCGTCAGGCGACCGGGCGGCAAAAA
>JAJRCM010000064.1 GCA_028678965.1 Methanomicrobiales archaeon
AATCGAGGGGAGGATGAAGTCTCCAGAATATGTCGCAACCGTGGTACGGGTCTACCGAAACGCCCTTGACCGCATCAGGGACGGAACGTGGAAGCCGCGTCCTGCAGACCTGAGGGATCTCCTTCTCGCCTTCAACCGGGGATTCACGACCGGCCACCTCGGTGGTGTCTCCCGGCGGACACTCGTGGGATCAGAGCGCCAGGATCACCGTGGCTTCCCAATCGGGAAGGTACTCTCCTGCGATACCGAATCCGGCCAGCTCCGGATACGCCTCTCCGGAGACCAGCTCCCGGCGCAGGGCGACGGTCTCCATGTCTTCCTCAGCGGGAGGGATGGCACTGATTGTGGCTGGGAGATGATGAGCCCTCCGGAGGTCAGAGGTACCACCCTCCTCATTCTCTGCCGGGAACCGGTTCCACCGGGCGCTCAGGTCTCGATCACCCGCAGTGGCGCCCTGGACCGTGAGATACGGCGAACGATGAAGGCGATAACTCCCGTTCCTTCACGACGAATTCCGGTGGATCTGGACGTGGTATGGGAGGAGGGAACGCCCCGGTTCCATGGGACGGTCCACCTGCACGATGGAAGAATCATCCCGGTCTCGTACGACTCTCCCGTGGTCATGGAACCTGCCGTGAAGCACCCGTTAACGTTCGATGAGATTGCTGCGCAGCTCTGCAGAACGGGAGGGACACCGTTTACCATGTCGAAATGCCAGCTTCGCTACCCCGGGGGACTGTTTGCCGTTCCAAGCCAGATGAACCGCATGCGCCGAGAATTTCTCTCCGCCGTCGAAACGGCCCTGGTCAGTGCCAGGCGTCCGTCCCGAGCGGCATGCGCTGTGGTACACGAGCATCTCAATGAAGCATTTCCTTCAGAAGAGAAGGACGAGAGGCTTCACTCCCCACTGCCCCCCACCTCTCTGACGCTCACGACGTATGTGAGTGACCTTTCCGGACTCAGGGCCGCCATTGAAGGGGGGAGTGATCGCATCTGCCTCGACATGGATCCTGAATCGATGGAAGAGATTCTCGGTGGGATTAATGATCTCCACCTCACTTCCTCTCTCTCGCTGGTCTGGAAATGGCCACGAATCACCACTGATGCGACGATTGCCGCTGCCCTCCCGATCCTCCCCCGACTGGCCGCACGGGGAATCAATGAGATCATGGTCGACAGTCCCGGGGCAGCACGAGCGCTGCGGGAACATGCACCGGTATTCTCTCGTGCCGGGTCGAGTGGCCTGAATGTCTGGAATCATCATACTGTCGCTGCCTATGCACCGCTCTTCTCGTCCCTCACCCTCTCTCCGGAACTCTCCCTGGCACAGATGCAGGATCTCCTGATGACGGTCGGTACCCCGAGACCTCGGTGTGAGGTGATGGTGCAGGGGAACCTGGAAGTGATGATCAGTGAAAACTGTTTCTTCCAGGGACGTGACGGGTGCGGGAGATCCCCCTGCAGCCCCGCATGTACTGGTACCCGGTGGGGGTTGATCGACCAGATGGATCGTTTCTTCCCTCTGGAAGTGGACCGGGCCTGCCGGATCCATCTCTTCAATGCGGTGGAGACCTGTTCTATCGACCACCTGACTGAACTCCGGCGGATAGGTATTGACCGTATCGTGATCGATGCCCGGTTCCGTTCACCACGCTACATCCGCGAGATGGTATCACTCTACCGGGAGGCACTCGGCCATCTGCATGACCATTCCAAAATAGCAAGAAAGGATATGTCTGGCCTGAAAGAAGAGATAAGGAAACGAACCCGCGGGGGTATCACCCACGGCCCGTTGCTCACCGGTCTGCGGGAACCTCAGGATGGTGAAACACGTTGAAGATCGTGGTATCAGTACATACACAAGAAGAACTGGAAGAAGCACAGCGGTTTAATCCGGATCTGATCGAAGTTCGTACGGATCTCATTGAGGATCACTCCCTCTCCCCCCACCACCTGCCCGGCCATGACGATATCCCGCGTATCGTGACCTGCAGGAGCCGTGAGGAAGGGGGTCGATTCGATGGCACTCCGGGAGAATGGGTCGATCAGGTGGAACCCTGGCTTTCCCGCGCCCGCTATATTGATCTGGAGCGGATCCGGAGTGATTTCCGCCCGATAATGAGAGCACGGGGACTGGGTATCATTGCCTCCTGCCACTGCTCACGTATGCTCTCCCGACGTGAGTTCAATCATCTGGAGAGAGAACTGCGTTCGATAGGGGATCTGCCAAAGATCGTGGTTACACCCTCCTCAATGAGGGACGTGCTGGTCCTGATGGAGTTCACCGAACGTGCACCCAAACCCATCGTCACGGGAATCCAGGGAACGAGATACCGGTTCGGGAGGCTCCTCCTCCCCCTTGCCGGATCTGAACTGGTGTACTGTCACGCCGGGAGTCCGGCTGCGGAGGGCCAGTACCATATCGCCGAATTCCGTGACCTGTACGCCCATCTCGGTGAGTAGCAGGTCAGGAGAACATCCTGGCCTCGTACGATTGCAGGACTGCATCGACGAGATACTTTGACTGGCGGGAGAGCAGTATCATGCGATGGACGAGACCACGGAGCTGGGTCTGCAGATCAGCCCTCTGCTTCGTGGTGATATGACCTTTTTCTGCTGAAGACTTGATCTGTTCCTCGGCCACCTGGCAGTCGTAAAAAAACTGGTGGACAATGCGCTGAGCCTCCTCGGTAGAACTGATAACCCGCGGCTCTTTCTTTATCAGGGCCGTTTCGAGATCCTGCACCGTACCCTCAATAGTGTTCAGGATCTCAATAATCGATGCCAGCGACTGATCCTTCTCGCCGCTCTCAATCGCCTCCCGTGAGGTTTCATACTCACGGAATCTCCCGCATTCCAGTTGCAGGGCATGGATCATATCCACGACCTGTTGTTTATCCAGCCCTTCCAGACGATTCGCGGTCTCCTGAAGGCGGGCTATCTCCTTTTCCAGCTTCCTGTAGAATCTGTCCCTGTCGAAATCCACCCGGGCTCCCCTCTCACCAGTCTGCCAGGACAGGATCAAACCCTCTCCATCCCATGAACCGGGATACAGCGGTTGATTATCGGGTCTCTGATACCAATAGTGACTTGACGACACTATATATTGCTATCGCAGAGGAGTTCTCTGATCGGTATAGCGGGTCGAACAAACGAGAGAGCCCTCATCCCTCAAAAAACCCGTTTCCTTCGGTGAATGCCCTGACCAGGGCCTGGGCTTTCTCCATCTCCCCCTTTTCTGCGTAGAGCCGAATGGCATAGGTTGCATCGGCCAGCAATTTTTTAATCATTACCCGGGTGAGATCATCGAGAATGGCGGCCATCCGGGGGTCACCAGCACCGATACGGTTCAACGCACGGTCACGCTCCCGCACCCGGATCGACTCAGCCCAGGTATAGAGCGTGGCGAGCATATCATCGGCAGACATCCTTCGTAACAGCTTGGCGCAGTGCACGAGCTCCTCCTGGATGATGAGTTGTGCCTGCTCGACCTCTCCCTTCCGCAGCTGGAGGGTATTCTCGCTGATGGTCCGGAGATGGTCGACCGTGAAGAGCCTGACCCCGTCGATCTCCTCCGCACCCTCCTCCACATCGCGGGGCTGGGCAATATCGATCAGGATAATCGGCCGGGGAGTGGAGTCCAGCGGCCACTGCCGCTCCATCATCGCGTCCTTCAGCTGAGGACAATGGATGATCGGGTGGGGGGCGGAGGTGCACGAAATGACCACATCAGAGAGGGTGAGGTAGTGGTACAGCTCCCTCAAATTCACTGCCTTCCCACCAATCCGATTCGCAAGGGCAACGGCACGCTCATACGTACGGTTGGCGACGTAGATAGCCGACAGACCTTTCGCTGCCAGAGCTTTCGTCACGAGCACCCCCATTTCACCGCTCCCTACGACGAGGATATGGCGGCGCTCAAGGCTTCCCAGCAGCTCTTCAGCGAGGGTAACCGCCGCCGATCCAATAGAAACGGCACCACGGTTGATCTGGGTCTTCCGCCGTACCTGCACACCGACATGAATGGCTTTCTCCACGCAGGTCTGTAACATCTGGTTGATCACCCCTGCCTCCTGGGAGATGAGCAGTGCCCGGCGGAGCTGCCCAATAATCTGGTCCTCCCCGATGATCATGGAGTCGATACCGGATGCCAGTTCCAGCAGGTGGCGGAGCGCATCGATCCCCTCATAGATCTGGTATCCCTGCCGGTTCTGACCTTTCAAGAATTCATCGAGGACGCTATGCTCCCCCTGGACGATGACCTCCACACGGTTGCAGGTCTGGAGAAGGACCACCCCCTTGAACCGTTCATGTGCGTTGCACAGGAATGCTCCTTCATCAGGAAATCTGAATGCCTCAATGGCTGCAACATCCGCGTGGTGGTGGCTCAGACTGGCGATGGAGAGAGGGACGGGTATCGGTTCATCCATGGAGGTACCTCTGCTGTACCAGCGTCCAGGCAGACTCTTCGTCCCCTTTCAAATGTTCCCACACCTCAGGATCATTGATGATCTCCCAGAGCACGGATCCCCGCCGTTCAACGGGGAATTCTTGATCCTTCAGAGAGAGCCGTGCTCGTTCCTGTAGGGAGATCATCCGGTCGAATTCCCTCCCCTCTCGTTCAAGGTAGGTACGGAGGTATCTGGCAAAGGCCGGACTTTTCCCGAACGTGGTTACTGCCACACAATAGGCTTTCCCTCCGGTGGTGGCGGGAATGATCACATCACCGATTGCACCATCAGCATTATTGCACAGGATGCCCATCTCCTGGCAGGTGGCGCCAATACGGTCATTCAACGTCTGCTCAGAGGTAGCCGCAACCACCAGGAATGAACCACGGAGCAGGGCCTGCAGCTCGTCCTTTGCCATGGCGCTGAGATCAC
>JAJRCM010000065.1 GCA_028678965.1 Methanomicrobiales archaeon
AGATCCATTCAGTCCCCATGATGGTCACTGCGAAAGCGGGCAGCGTGCGGGTGACCCTTAAACCCGCCCCCCAGGGTATGGGGCTTGTCAGCGGGGATATTGCCAAGAAGGTTCTCACCCTCGCCGGCATCAAGGATGTCTGGACCTTCACAAGTGGCAATACCCGGACCACTATCAACTTTGCCAAGGCAACGTTCGAAGCCCTGAGAAAAACGAACTTGATCAGGACCGGGAGGTCGAACTGATGTTCGCTGTCGTACAGGTGCGGGGCACCGTCAACACCCGTCGGGAGATTAAAGATACCCTGAAGATGCTCCGCCTCCACCACGTCAATCACTGTGTGGTCATCCCCAACACCCCGGAGTACCTGGGAATGGTCCGAAAGGTGAAAGACTACGTCGCCTATGGGGAGATCGATGAGGACACTCTGGTCACCGTGATGCAGACCAGGGGGAGACTCACCGGCAACCGGCGGCTGACCGATGAATATGTCAAAGAGCACAGCACCTTCGGGAGCATTGAGGAGTTCGCCCGTGCCCTGTACCAGGGAGGGGTGACCTTCACCGACCTTCCAGGGCTGAAACCGGTCCTGCGGCTCCATCCTCCCCGCAAGGGATTCCTGACCATCAAACGGACCTTCCAGCAGGGCGGAGCGCTTGGCTACTACGGAAAAGAGATCAATTCATTGCTCTACACAATGAGGTAATAGTATGCCGGTGAACAAACGATCAAAGTTCCGCGGTTCCCGCACCTGCGGGGGCGGAACCCACAAGAACCGACGCGGAGGCGGAAGTCGCGGCGGGAGAGGGCATGCCGGGGGGTGCAAGCACCACTTTGTACGGTACTATATGCAAGGCATGACCTACGGGAAGAATGGCTTTCACCACGACCAGCAGCTGCAGATGAAGGTTCTGGATATTGGATCCATCGATATGATGGTCGAATCACTTCTCCGCGAAGGTCTTGCCAAACAAGAAGGGGATATCATCTCCATCGATATGACCCTGCTCGGTATTGATAAGGTGCTGGGGAGTGGCAAAGTCCAGAAAAAGCTGCATGTGGCAGCCCGGGCGTTTTCCGAACAGGCAAAAGCAAAGATCGAAGGGGCAGGCGGTCAGACAGTCACCGTCTGATCCTAGCGAGAAGGTGAGGACATGGGTGCGATGCTGGACCGATTAGAGCCGCTCTTCGCTGCAATGCCCGCGGTGAAGGCACCGGAGGGGCACGTTCACTTCAAACAACGTCTGCTGTGGACGGTGGGCATTCTCCTGCTCTATTTCATGCTGAGCAATATATTTCTCTTTGGTCTCTCCCCGCAATCGCGGGATATCTTTGAATTCTGGCGGTATCTCCTTGCCGGGGAGAGCGGGACCATCATTCATCTGGGGATAGGTCCGATTGTCACTGCATCCATCGTCCTCCAGCTGTTGAAGGGAGCAGATATCCTCCAGATCGATACCAGCGAGGAGCGGGGCCAGATCATCTACATGGGGCTCCAGAAAGTGCTCATCTTCGTGATGATCATCGTGGAGGCGGCGCCGAACCTTGTTGGAGGGTTCATGCAGCCTGACCCGGTTATCGCCCAGAGCCTCTTTGGGGGAAATGCGTTTGCTGTCTCCTTCCTTATCTTCCTCCAGCTGTGCATCGGCGGGGTACTGATCTTTTTAATGGACGAAGTGGTCACCAAGTGGGGTATCGGATCCGGTGTGGGACTGTTCATTATCGCCGGTATCTCGCGGGGTCTGATCAACGGGTTCTTCAATTGGGAGGCCGGTATCAAGGACCCCTATCCCCTGGGGTTCTTCCCCCGGCTCTTTTCCATCGGGTTGAGCGGTGGTAATTTCCTCCAGTACTTCACCCCCGATCTCCTCGCCTTCGTGACCACTATCGGAATTTTCCTGGTCATCGTCTATGTGGAATCCACACGGGTAGAGATCCCCCTGGCGCATACCAATGTCCGTGGGCTCCGAGCACGATTCCCGGTGAAGCTGATTTATGCAAGTGTCCTCCCCATGATCCTCGTCAGGGTGCTCCAGGCAAACATCCAGATGCTCGGAGTTTTCCTGAATAACGTCGGGATCACCATTCTCGGCACCTTCGATGGCCGAACCCCATTGAATGGACTCATGTACTTCCTGGCACCGGTGAACAGCCCCACCGACTGGATGTGGTGGGCCTATGACCTCGGGCACCCAGCCTGGGAAGTGCTCCTGCGGTTGAGCGTAGATATCATGGTCATGGTGGTAGGGGGTGCGGTCTTTGCCCTCTTCTGGATCAAGACCTCAGGTATGGATTCCGCTCACGTCGCCAACCAGATCCAGCGGAGCGGTATGCACATTCCCGGCTACCGGAAGAATCCCCAGGTGCTGGAGATGTACCTCGAACGGTACATCCCCCGCATCACGGTCATCGGGGGAGTGTTCATTGGTATCCTCTCTGTCGTCGCCAACCTGTTTGGAGTGATCGGCGAAGTGAGCGGTACCGGGCTTCTCTTAACGGTGAGTATCACCTACCGGCTGTATGAGGAGATCGCGAGCCAGCAGATCATGGAGATGTACCCCTTCATGCAGCAGTTCTTTGGAAAGGAGTGATGAAATGGGTAAACGAGTCATCATCACTGGCGTGCCTGGCGTGGGAAAGACCACGGTTGTCGAAGGGGCCATGAAAGCCCTCGCCACCGAGGGGATCATTTATCAGCCTATCAACTTCGGATCCTTCATGTTCGAGGTCGCGGCGAAAGAAGGGATTGTCCAGGACAGGGACCAGATGAGAAAACTGGATCGCACCGTCCAGAAAAAGCTGCAGAAGATGGCAGCACAGGCGATTGCGGCCATTGAGGGTAATATCATCATCGACACCCACTGCTCGGTGAAGACTCCCCAGGGATTTCTCCCTGGCCTCCCGGAATGGGTGCTCTCTGCTCTCCTGCCGGATATGCTCATCCTCGTGGAGACTGACGAAGACCAGATCCTCCAGCGGCGGCTGCGGGACCCTACCCGGATAAGAGATATGGAAGGAAGCCGTGGGATCGCTGATCACCAGCAGTTCAACCGCTCTGCGGCGAGCGCTATCGGGGTTATGACCGGCTGCACAGTGAAAATCGTCAAAAACCAGGACTTCCTCCTCGAACAGGCGATCCAAGAGATGGCAGCCGCACTGAGGTGAGAAATGGATCT
>JAJRCM010000066.1 GCA_028678965.1 Methanomicrobiales archaeon
GATGCGGTACATCACGGACAACAAGAAGAAGGTGGATATACGGGGTCCGGTCTTTTTCACCGTCAGATCCGAGGTCGGTGAAAAGACCTGAGATCTCACCTTATTTTTGAGCGTATTTGTAGGAGAAAGGTCAGCCGCGGTGTCTCTCCATTCCCTTCAACGCTTTCTCTATACCCCATCTTCCTCTCCCCATCTCTGCTGCCAGCCGCTGTATCATCTCTTTCTTAGATAGCCCCTTCTTCTGATACCCTCTATACCGTCGATACAGCTGCTCGCGTTCGTCTCCTGTCCAACGCTTTCCCCGATTGGCAGGTGGAGAGAGGTGGGGCGCTCGCAATGTATTTAGCAGGAATCCGGGCATGAGATTCCTGAGATCGCCCGACATGGCCTGGAAGATCTGTTCTGAGACCTCAAAGCCTACGAATCGCCGGTTGAGGCCAATAGCAGCACGTGCAGTGGAGAAACCCCCACAGAAGAGATCACAGACCAGATCCCCCTCATTGCTGCTGTACTGGATCATCTTTACCAGCAAGGAGAGGGGAAGGGCATTTTTGTTCTTATAGGTACCGGGTTTGTACTCTCTGGGGAGCACCCACACATCCTCCCGATCCAGGTTGTTCAGGGATCGACCTTCCGCATCTTTCTCCCCCATCCCAAACCGGGCTTCCATATTGAATGTCCTCCGACCACCCGGTTTGTCGTAGAAGAGGATATGGTAGTGAGATGACACGTACTTTCTGCGGGTGAACACACCAAAACTGTACTTCCAGATGAGGTGATTGACCTCCTGCAGTCCTGTCGATCGGAGCGCATGGAGGATATGGTAGAGGTTGGTGTAGCCGGAAATAACATAGAGCGAGCCCCCGGGTTTCAGGATACGCTCTGCAGCCCTGACCCATTTTCGGCTGAACATCCCGTACTGGTCCAGGGGAATCTCCCTATAGCCATTGACCACATACCGCTCGTCCCGATTGTAGTGTCGGTGGAGATGGTCCCCACCTATCCCATATGGCGGATCGGTGATGATCAGGTCAATGGACCCATCTGGAACATAGGCAGCTGTACCGCGGATACAATCCTCATTATACAGCGTTCCCAGGGGGATGGAGAAGGGATCCATGCTCACAGTAGTATGTCCCCTGTACCATCATGAATGTTGGGCGTTCCTGTCTTCGAGCACGGCATTCATCTCCCTGAGGAGGATGTGAGTGCTGTTCTTATCCAGGGGGCGGTTATCATTCCCGCACTTGGGGGAGAAGATACAGGACGGGCATCCCGAGGTGCAGCTACAGTCCCTCACCAGTTCATAAGAGGTCCGAATCAGGGGCCCGCATAGAGCATACCCTTTCTCTGCAAGGCCGATACCCCCTTCATGACCATCATAGACAAACACCGTTGGCTGTCCGGTGGCTGCAAAACAGGGAGTAGAAAGTCCGCCGATATCCCACCGGTCGCACAGGACATGCAATGGCATCATACCGATGATAGCATGTTCTGCCCCATGCAACCCTCCCGCCGTATCGCCCGCATACTCCATCGCATCCATGATACGGTCGGGAATCTCAAACCAGAATGCTTTCGTGGTGAACTGCAGGGGAGGCAGTTCCAGCGATTCGTACCCGATAACGCTGCCTCCCCGAATAATCCGGTAACCGGTGTACTGTTCGCTGACTTCCACCTCCCCAAACCTAAGGGGCACATCCGACCGGCAGACCTGCTGGATGACCCTCGAGACAGTCAGATCGACCGTTTTTATCGGCTCCGTGTAGTACTCCACATCCATCTCCTTCACACGGATAAGGTGCCCCTCCAGATCGAGCTCGGTCACGAGGAAGGTCTCGCCACCATGAAGGAGGATTGCACCACGGTGCCCCTCGCGGAATGCCTGGCTCCGGTCCATCGTCTCCAGCACCCTGCCGTTGCATACAACCTTGAAGGTCTCTGAGGTGAGGGATCCTAATTTCACCGCATCTGCCGCCCTCCCCCTCCCCGCATAGATCCACCCGTGAGGAGTACGTCTCACCAGGTTACATGCCTCAAACGAACGGAGGACTGTCTCTGAAGACTCTCCAAAGAAGGGGCTGTCGCGCTCCACGACGAATGGGAGCTCGGCAGCAGCACAGAGAAGATGCCCGGCAAGGACATAGGGATTTGTCTCATCGATGATAGCGTGCTCCATGGTTCGGGAGAAAAAGGTGGCCGGGTGATGCATGAAATACTGGTCAAGCGGATTCTGGAACCCTACCATCACGGCGACTGAATCCCCCCCTCTGCGGCCAGCCCTGCCCGCCTGCTGCCACGTGGAGAGGAGCGTGCCAGGAAAACCCGAGAGAATGACCGCATCAAGGGAGCCGATATCGACCCCCAGCTCCAGGGCATTGGTGGAAACCACACCGCGAACCACTCCTTCTTTCACCCTATCTTCTATCGCCCTTCTTTCGTCGGGCAGGTAGCCGGCGCGGTACGACACCACCGCATTGTCCCATCCGGGATGCGATCGTTCCAATTCCTCTCTTGACCAGCGGGCGATTAGTTCAGCCAGTCGTCGTGAGGAGGTGAAGC
>JAJRCM010000005.1 GCA_028678965.1 Methanomicrobiales archaeon
GCATCTCTCCCGAATAATTCATGGTGATACGTTACATACCGTTCTTGCAGAAATCTAGACGAATGCATCACTCACGTTAATTTCACCCTTCAACAATTCTTCATTGATACTGCTCTCATCTCTTTGGGCATGAGCTCAACCGCATATCGAAGTGCGGTTCGTGGCATGACCTTTCTGTGGTTCACCACAAACTCAAAAACCTCTTTTTCGTGTTTCCGACTTGCTTCTTTCAGCAACCACCCGTAGCCCTTCTGCACCATATCATCTGAATCCAGGAGCAGGATATCGACAATCTCAAACACCGTATCCAGAAATTTTCCCTTTTTTACTGGAATAATCAGCGAAACTGCTGCTGCCCGTTTCAACCACCGGTTGTCTGATATTGCCCAGTGTTTCAGTTCCTGAATAGAGTCCGGAAATCTTTCGATGAAGTTCCCCACTGTATGATTGCACAATCCATCGCAGGTGGCCCAATTATTGATATACTGGAGTATCCATCGTTTGAAAAGTGCTAGGTCATTAGGCTCATACCGATCCGTAACCTTCGGTACCCAGAACGACACAACGAAGGCTTCCTCGCAATACCCGGAACGGTACAGTTCTTCACACAATTCAAAAATGACATCTTTTTCCAGGTTTTGTATCTCGTTCCAGTAGGATGTAGCGATTTTACCCACAACTCCGGTCTTCACATCGTAACAGGTAACTCCTTCTTTGAAAAACCGCTGGAAGCTGTGTTTGGTCGCTTCATCGCTATTCTGTCGTAAATCCTGCCGAATTTTCTGGATAATTGCATTCATGATGGATACTATTCGCCAATATTTCGTCTATCGTTATATTCATCATGGAGGTATCGGTATCCTCTGTATCACCGGTATGACAATTTTTTTAACCTGATACTCCCATTTCCTGAAATATCGCAATCTGATGAATGAACATTCTTCTAGTGGGTGCCTGTCGTTTTCTGAGGTGCACGCTATTTACCAATAGAGTCAGACTGAATACTACACCTGGTAGGGAGAGAGAACATTCGTCATTTTATTCTGGTAAAAAATCGGTATTGTGATCAGTATGGGTATGAGTTAGTCATATTCCCGCCAGGTATGGTTGCATTTGCAGCAGCGATAGAACCGGACCTCACTCTCGTCTGCGGAACGCAGCTGCCGAAGCCACCAGAATGCTGTGTTGTGGCTGCACTTGGGACACTTGGTGGGGCAGGTGGGGAGCGTGGCAATCGAAGGATCTTCGATAATCGTGATCTTCCGTTCCGTAGCCAGTTTTGTCTGCCTGAGCATGGAATTCTCATCAGTCGGCCTGAGGTAGCCGCACTTACGACATTTCAGCTGACCACCAGAGGAGATCAGCATGCTCTTGCATTTGGGGCAGAACATGGGGAGTACTATCTGTAAGCGGGGGTGATTAATGCTCCTCTGGTACGCGAACCCCGGTTCGCGTGAGGAATTCATACCTCCAGTATCGGTCAGCTCCTGAAAGGAGTATCCCAAATCCTTTTTTTCTCCCGCGAATGATATGTTAACGATGGTGGACGCCCTCCTTTTGCTCGCATCGGCCGCATTCATCGGTTCCCTCGTCCCGTTTCGATATAATAACATCCTTGCGGCGGTGGGCTGGGCAAGCATCATCAGCGCTCTCTATGCCGAGCTCCCTTATTACTTTTCGGTGAATAATTTCATCTACCCGTTATTCGCCCTTTTATCCGTCCCGTTTCTCATTATTACCTGGGATAGGCTCTATCACCGGGATGAACCGGTCATGAGCCTCTCCCGTGCTGCGGCTTTCGCGTGCCTGATCTATGCTCCCTTTGCATTCATTTCACCTCTCGGTGACTGGCTCATTGGTGTGGTGGTGGGACAGACACGGTGGATGCTTGATCTCTTTCGGCTCCCCACAGCCCTGGCATCCTGGAATATTATCGCCAGGAATGGGCTCAGGACAGAGATTATCCTTGCCTGCACCGGCATCCAGAGCATCGCCATCATGCTAGGAGTTATCGGCGGGGTAGAGTCCACCCTGCGCCAGAAAGTGATTGGTTTACTCTTGATAGCCCCGGTTATCTATGGGTTGAATATTGTCCGGAACACCTTCGTCATCGCGGCATATACCGAGCAATGGTTCCCGTACCTTCCCGAATTTGCGAGTAACGGGGAATACGGATATGAGAGTTTCTTTTGGGCCCATAATGTGATCTCCGAGATCCTTGCGCTCTTCGTTCTCATCGGGCTCGCGTATCAACTCTTCGCCGTCATCCCGGCACTTGGCGATTGGGCAAACGACCTATATACGGTCTACCATGACGATGTGGCGAGAGGGCTCCGGCGGATTGGACTGTTACCATGAGCGTATTCGAGTAAAAAAAATGAAACAACATGGATATGGTGAGACGCTCCTGTTTGAGATACAGCAATTGTTCAAGTACAGGTGTAGCGGCGCTATGGGATATTCTTCTATGCTACAGGTTGTTATAAAGATACACAATCCGCTCGATTGCCGAGAGGTTGGTGCAGATAGCAATCACCAGCACTGAGATCCAGAGAAAGCCAGTGAGTCCTCCGGTTATCAGGAAAAGGATCGTTTCCGGCCGCCCGAAGAATCCTATTCCCTCGAGGGGGTCCTCGATCTTACCACCCACCCGTTCCTTAAACCCGACCTCTGCGTAGACCACCGGTTTGATAAAGGTGTTGATCATGGACCCGATGATAGCGAGGGAAACGATACCCCAGTCCGCAAGAGGGGAGAGAGCGAAGAATCGGGTAAGCACCGCGAGACCTGAGAGCCCGATACCGAGGAGAGCGAAGGAATCGACATACTTGTCGATAATCCAATCAACCACCGCACCGAACTTTGTCTGCATCCCTTTCTTCCGGGCGACGCTCCCATCGATGAGATCGAGGATGGCTGAGATAAGGAGAAGAGTACTCCCTAAAAAGAATTCCCCCCCCATATAAGAGATTGCACACCCCAGGCCGAAGATGAGGGAGAGAAGGGAGATCTGGTTGGGGCTCAATCCCAGGGTGATGCAGAGATCGGCGACAGGTTCCAGGTGTGCAATGAACCGTGGGCGGAGTGCGGTAATGTTCATAGTCTGCCGGGAACGCGCAGCGCGGTCGTTCTTCCCGTACCCAAATCTTATTCTGTCCCTGATTTAATATATCTTGCAGAATGGAGAAGAACAGCACAGACTGGCGCCCCCACGTCCTGATGATGTCCGAGATCACCGCGGACGGGAAGCTCACCTTGAAGAAGGGAGCTTCGAGCAAAATCCTGATGAAGTATATGGCACCTGAAACCGAGGTCCTTCTCCATAGTACCAGGGCTGAACTGGATGCCATCATGGTGGGTTCGAACACCATCAAGATTGATAACTCCTTCCTCACGGTCAGGAAAGTGAAGGGCAAGAATCCGCTACGGGTTATTCCCAACAGCAGGGCTGATATTCCTCTTGATTCCAACGTCCTGAAGCCGGATGCACCCACCCTGATCGCCGTCAGTGAGAAAGCTCCCAAGGAAAAGGTGGCTGCCATCCGTGAACGGGGAGCGAGTGTGGAGATTGCCGGGAGAGAGGCGGTTGATCTCCCTGTCCTCATGCGCCTGCTCAGGCAGAAGTATGGAGTGCGACGGATGATGGTTGAGGGTGGGCCAACCCTGAACTGGTATATGTTGCGAGACCGTCTGGTGGATGAGATACGGTTGATTCACCTACCCTTCATTGTGGGGGGTGCAGATACCCCCTCCCTCGTCGGTGGGATGCATATTGAGCACGAGGAGGAGATGATCCGGCTCACTCTCAAACGTTTCTACCTCTGCGGGAGTAACCTGGTGACAGAGTACGATGTGCTCTATACAGGAGCGTCAAATGGGATTTCTTGACGACCAGATCCAGGCGATCGAGACCAGGAAGCGGCGAAGAACGCTCATCGTCCCGATCTTCATCATCCTCTTCTTCCTTACTTTGATCATAGGGGGAATGCTCCTCCATTCTTACACCCATGGGAAGAGTGTGACCGTTGTGGTCATGGAGGGGGAACTCTTTACCGGGGATTTCTCTGGTTCAGGATTCACCGGTAGCGAGAGAGTAGGGAGGAATCTTATCGGTGCGGCGGATGATCCACTGGTAGAAGCAATTGTGCTTCGGGTCAACAGTCCAGGAGGTACTCCTGCGGCAGCACAGGAGATCATTGAGGATTTAAAGTATGCCCGGGCGAGAAAACCGGTCGTTGTCTCTATCGGCGACATGGCTACCTCGGCTGCGTACTATGTCTGTGCTTATGCCGATCGGATTTATGCAAACCCTGACTCCATCACGGGGGGTATCGGTACAGTCTGGATATTCTATGATATCAGCCACTGGATGGAGAAGGAGGGCTATGCAGTCACCGTGATCAAGTCCGGCGATCAGAAAGACATGACTTATCCTTACCGTCCACTCTCCTCAGAGGAGGAGACCTATGCCCGGGATGTGGTGAACCGCAGCTTTGAACGATTTGTCACCGATATCACCGGACAGCGGAATATCTCCCGTGATGTGGTGGAAACAGGGAGGCTCTTCAGAGGGGAAGAGGGGCGAAATATCGGTCTTGTTGATGAACTGGGAAACCTGAATGCAGCCATCGAAGGAGCAAGAACCCTCGCCCGGCAGCGTTAAACGAGCGTCACCGGGTCTGACTTCATGAATTCCCGGCAGATCGTGGTTGCATATTCTCCAGGTCCCAGCGTGAACTCCAGCCGCACATTGGTGTCCTGTATGCGAAAAGAGATCGCGGTATTCAGGCTGAGCTGCCGGTAGAAACCGTGAAACGCGGTGCGGACAAACTTCTGGGCATTCTGAAAATGGGACGAGCTGATTTCGTGATACGCAAGCAGCTCTTTTACGGTGGGTGAGGTATGATCCCATTCTACCGGTAGAGCCCCAGGAATGAAAAGCGCAATCCGGGCGCGATTTTTATTGATATGGAGCCTTGCTGCCCCGAATGTTTGGGCTGAAAGTACATCGGTTTTTCCATTCTCGAAGAGGAGATGATCTCCTTCCGTCGGTTCGGTGAGGGGGATGCCGTCCCTGCACCTCTGGCTCAGTGCGCAGTTGAACAGGTAAGATTGGAACGCGCTCACCAGCAGAGAGAGGAGCTTGGGAGGGAGGGTATGGAGGGCCCCCTGGTAATCTCCAGGATGGGAGGAGAGGTGGTGGAGCATTGCCCGTTCGTAGGAGAGATAAACGGGAAACTGGTGGAGGGCTCGTTTGGGATCATGGTGATCCATGAATTCCTTGCGTACCGCCTGGGTCTCAGATAGTTCACCAGAAGAAGTTCCTGCGATATAGGTGAGAACCGCACCCTCATAATCCCCGAGAAGGATCTGTTTGCCGACAAGGTGGGTGAGAGGTCGTGCCACACCGAACCGCTGGACACCATAATAATTCAACACTCCATGCTGTATCTCCCTCGCGATGGTGCTCACCTTCTCCTCCAGTGCGTCCGGAATACACTTGCGGATACAGATGGAGAACGTGTTCCCTCGTAGCATCCCCAGGGAAAGAGGAACTGGCGATCGACCAACCATTTCAAGGCAGACATCCCTCAGTGAGACCCGTTCAAGCATGGCGGGTTCCACATCATAGATGGTGATCAGCTGCACGGTCACTGCATGCTTGTCCTTGGTTCCTGCCCAGGCAATGCGCCGGTGACTGATCCCCAGCACCCGCGCCAGCTCCTTCACCAGCCGCTGGAGCTCCCAGTCCCTCTTGGTGAGTCGGCAGACTAAATATCGTCCCTCGCTCCCTATAGGAAACGATAATTCCTCCACTTTGAAATCTTCGGGAGAGGTTCTGAGTATACCACCAATCCCCGGTGTATCGGTGGTGTAGTATGCCATTCCCAGAGCTTGTTCCAGCGGATGCGAACTCTTCATCATAAGAGTGGGAGAGTACCGGTAATCTTATCCAGCTCCTCGCACCTCGCCGGTCCGAGGCCGAGAGCGGTGAGGGTGCCGGGGGGGAGCTCGGTGAGACCGGCATCTTCGATCAGCGCGGTAGCAATCCCCCTAGCTTCTGCGAGGGATTTTAATTCATAGAGCGTCCGTTCATCTTTCGCCTTCAGGATAACTTTCTTCTGCCCCTCGGAGAGCCAGCTCCTCCTTGTCCCATCGTCCGCCCGCTGGAAGGCAGAGATCGCCGCATGGGCTGCCTGGGCGCACATCTTGCCGCAGCTCATCCGCACATCAGTGCGCACGACCAGACACTGTTTCCAGGTAAACTGGCGTTCTTCTGTCATTTCTATATGATGTAGCGTGCAGATCACTAATAGATGTACGATGTCGTGGTGGTGGGGGCCGGCCCCTGCGGCACCGCAGCCGCACGGCGGTGTGCTGAGATGGGGCTGTCCACTCTCTGCCTCGAGGAGCACGGGACCATCGGTCACCCGGTCCAGTGCGCAGGGTTGCTCAGTATCGCCGCATGGGAAGGGTGCCGGGTGGGCCGGAAACCCATTCTGCACCAGGTGCGGGGAGCGAGGATCATGGCGTCTGATGGTACAGGTTTCTCATTCGATGCCGGCACCACCAAGGCATATGTGGTCGATCGCGGAGCCCTTGATCGTGAGATGGCGGGCAGCGCAGTTACCGCAGGGGCGGAACTGCAGCTGAAGACGTATGTCAGGTCAATCGAGGACACGACACTCAGAACCGTAGGCATGAACGGATATAGAGAGGTGTCGGGACGTATTTTCATCGCTGCAGATGGGGTGAGGAGCGGAATTGCCCGTATGCTGGGGATGGGACGGAGCCCGGTGGTACTTGCCGGTATCCAGGCAGAGATTGTCCACGATGTCAATCCTGACCTGGTAGAAGTGCACCCTCATGCCTCTCCTGATTTTTTCGGCTGGGTGATTCCGATAGGAAAGAATCGTGCACGGGTGGGACTTTGTGGAGGACAGCAGGTGCGGGAGCGGTTCACCACCTTTCTTCAGCACTTCGGTACTGCATGTACCGATCTGGTCACTGGGGCACTACCTCTCGGTGTAATGCCACGTACCTACGGGAGACGGACACTGTTCGTGGGAGATGCCGCTGGCCTTGTGAAACCCACGTCTGGTGGGGGGATCTATACCGGGGTGAGATCAGCAATGCATGCAGCTGAGGTTGCCGCCATTTGCTGTGAGACAGGAAGGTTCGATGATGAGGCGCTCGCTGAGTACGAATGCCGCTGGCGTGCCGATATCGGCAGGGAGCTAGCGCTCGGGTTTCGGCTCTTCCAGTTGCGTCGGACATTGACGGTAAAGGAAGTTGACATCATCCTGCAGACGTTCCAGAATCCCGATATGGTGGCAACCATCCTCCAGTGGGGGGATATGGATCGTCCCAGCAAGCTGGTCATGCAGCTTATAAAAAAACCGGAGATACTTCGTATTTTGCACATACTTTTTCGTTCTGGTGTACGTCAAATTCTTAAATAATAATTTATTTAAACTACCAAGTGTTACAAAATATTAAAAAAGTAATAAAGGTGTGATGATGCATATTCCTGATGCATTTCTTCCATTGACTCACGGGCTGGTCTATTGGATCATTGCCCTTGTCTTCATTGTACTTGCTCTCCGTTGGGCAAAGAGTGAGATGAGCGACGAAAAAGTACCGCTTGTCGCGGTGCTTGCCGCAGGAATATTTACGATACAGACCCTGAATATGGCATTGCCTATCTCGATTGTCCCGGGTGGCGTCAGCGGGCATGTAGTCGGAGCAGCTCTTGCCGCAATAGTCCTGGGATCCCCGTATGCTGCAGTTTTTATTATGGCAATGGTTCTCGCCGTCCAGGCAATCATTTTCGGTGATGGTGGAATCACGGTCATGGGAGCCAATTTTATCAACATGGGGGTTCTTGGTGGATTTTTTGGGTTCTACACCTACCGATCCCTCCATAATCTCATCAACAACCAGTTCGCTTCTGCCCTCATTGCAGGGTGGGTATCTCTTTTCATTCCAGCTATTGCCTGCGCTCTGGAACTGGCTATTGCAGGAACATTTCCGTTAACTATCGGGCTGATTACTATGGGGGTATACCATGCTATTATCGGCATAATCGAGGGTGGAGCCACCGCATTTGCTCTTTCGTTGATTACCACTGCCCGACCAGATATCATGTATCATTCAACCTCAATCATGAAGAGAAAGAAGAGAGATGCAGCCATACTAGCAGGCATTATTATCGCTCTTGGTATCGCCATCGCCGCGCCATTTGCCGCTTCAACCTATCCCGATGGACTGGAAAGTGCATTTTATGGGATTTATGGGGCAAAAGATTTTCAGAGCCCAGTAATCGAAGACACCATGGCAGCAACCGCAGAACAGGCAGTCATTGAGAAGACGGGAAATGAGTTTTCATGGACTGCCCCCTTCCAGGACTATCAAATTCCTGGCTTCGATAAAATGGGAGAGGTGGGGGCAATTGTCATCGGATTGCTCTCAATTGTTCTCGTCGGTTACGGGGTAACGAAAATGATTGCCCGCCAGAAATAAACAACTTTTTCATGATCCTCACGAAATCCTGATGAGCACTGAACCATGCACCTGATTGAAACTCGCGATCTCACCTTTACTTACCCCGGTAACGTCACCGCACTTCACCATATCAATTTTATCGCACCACGGAATGCCCGCATTGCCGTCATTGGATCCAATGGTGCGGGTAAAAGCACCCTCTTCAAGTGTTTTAACGGGATTTTTATGCCCACATCCGGGACAGTGTTAGTACGGGGGGAACCAATCACCCGCGAGAATATTCGCGAGGTTCGTAAATTTGTCGGTATCGTCTTTCAGAATGCGGATGACCAGATTTTTTCGCCCACGGTTGAACAGGATGTGGCGTTTGGTCCCACCAACCTTGGTCTTGATCCCGAAACAATCCACCACCGGGTTCATGAGGCTATGCGCCTTGTTGGCATTGAGGATATCTCACACCGTGTTCCCCATCATTTAAGCAGTGGTGAAAAGAAACGGGTCGCTATTGCCGGCATCATTGCCATGGAACCCGAAGTCCTAGTCCTCGATGAACCCACTGCAGGACTTGATCCCCAGGGAGTCAGGGACCTCATGGCAATCATCAACTCGCTCTCTAAACAATACGGGATGACCATTATCTTCTCCACCCATGATGTGTCCCTCGTGCCGGAAGTTGCTGAATACATATACGTCATGAATCGTGGTCGTTTTGTTGCTCAAGGTACTATCAGCGAGATCTTCCTGCAATCAGAGATGCTCCAATCGGTCAGGCTTGATGTCCCTGTTTTACCAAAATTAATCCGAAATCTCCAGAAAAAAAATATTCCATTACCGATGGCCTATACCTTTGAAGATGCTGAACGGGTGTTTACCGAGACATACCAGGAATCAATTCGCCATGATAGATGAAGTTTTTTACATTGAGAAGTCAGCTTACTGCAAGAGTTACATTCATTCACTCGATGCCCGAGTGAAGATCATCTCTGCGTTTTCCCTTATTATTGTCACCGTTGCGCTCCCATACTCGACCGCGGTCTTTTTCGTTGGCGGATTTTTTTTATTGTTTCTCGCATCTCTCTGGGCACTATCCCACCTGTCTCCTCTTATTTTCCTGAAACGACTGGCGGCCATCCTGCCATTCGGGCTTTGTATTATTTTTTTCCAGATTTTTCTCACAAACCGTTACTATTCCACCTTCCATATCATCGCACACCTTCCCTTCGGCATCCACATCTATACGGAATCAATCGAATTCGCAGGGATTCTGCTGATGAAATTCATAGTCTGCGTGTCGGTGATCATCTTTCTCTCATCTACCACCAAACTTCAGGAGATGCTGGACGGAGCAAAACAACTTGGATTACCCTCTGATTTTGTCATGGCTCTGGGCATGATGGTCCGTTACCTGTTTGTATTTGGGTATACCTACCGAAAGATCAACGAAACATTCAAAACGAAATGCTTCGATCCTTTTGATAATCAGCTGTCCTATCACTATCGTCTTCGCCAGATTGGGTACACCATTGGAACCCTGTTCCTCCGTTCCTATGAGCAGGGTGAGAGAACCTATCTCGCCATGCTATGCAGAGGGTATGACCGGCACTCAGATATCTATGTACGACAGAAGAATCTTAGTAGGAGAGATTGGGTATTCCTGATCCTTTCTCTTACTTTCTTCATCATCATTCCTATTGTGGTATACATTGGTGGCATCCTTCCCTGACCGTCATCTTTTTTAGATTACCTGACCACATTCGGTGTAATGACGAGCAAGTTCGGGCATGGATTCATCACTAACCTTATCCTCCTCTCCAAGCACTTTGGCCTTCCTCCCTCCCAGGCTTTCTATGGTGCTGCCGATCACCTTGACGAGTTGGTGATGCCATCACAGTTTGCAGGCACAGAAGTGGAACGTTTACTCGAGCAGCTCCGCAAACGGGTGATCTGGCACCAGCCAGGTACGATGGATAAGGAAGATGCCAAAGAGGTGATCCGCACGCTCCACCTGCTCGCGGTGGCACTTGATCAAGAGCTGGGGATCAAAGATGCAGATATCGGACACTATGAGTAGGCCAGATTGTAAGAACGGGTCAGATATAAGAGATCCCAGCACAAATATAATAGCCAATGAGTCATTTGACTGATCCCACCGTTTTTTATTCCTATTTTATGGAGGTTTCCCATGGGCGAGGGTTATGATGCATCCCATATCACCGTACTGGAAGGACTCGAACCGGTACGGAAGCGCCCTGCGATGTATATCGGGAGTACCGACGGCCGGGGCCTCCACCATCTAGTATACGAGGTTGTCGATAACTCGGTCGATGAGGCACTCGCCTCTTATTGCGACCTGATCCTTGTTACTATCACCCGTGACGGTCTCTGCACGGTGGAGGACAATGGGAGAGGGATTCCCGTTGATCTCATGCCCCACTATGGGAAGAGTGCGCTCGAGATCGTGATGACCATCCTCCACGCCGGAGGGAAATTCGATAAGAGCACCTACCAGGTGTCTGGTGGTCTCCATGGGGTGGGCGTTCACGTGGTGAATGCTCTTTCTACCTCTCTCCACGTTGAAGTGTACCGCGACGGAAAGCGTTATGAGATGAATTTTGAGTGCGGGATTCCCACCGGACCTATCCGCGAGGCAAATGAGAATATTGCCGAATTGAAAGCACGCTATGCCCGACGATATGGTGAGGGGGATCTGGCACAGTATGCGGCAGTACTGGATCCATTGGAATTTCTTCGTACTGCCCCGCGGCGTCTGAATGGGACGAGGATCACTTTTTTACCCGATCCTACCATCTTTGAAACCACGCGGTTCGATTACGATATCCTTGCCCACCGGTTGCGAGAGCTGGCATTTCTGAACAGTGGTCTCGAGATCCAGATTACGGACGAACGATCCGGTGACCGGGCACGGTTCTGTTATCGCGGCGGGATCAGGGAGTTTGTCGCGTACCTTACCGAAGGACAGGAGAAAGTGCACGATGAGGTCATCTACCTGCGGGGGAGCGAGACAGAAAATAAGATCGATACTGAAGTGGCGTTGCAATATACCAAAACCTTTCATGAGCAGGTCTATACGTTTGTTAACAGTGTTAATACCAAGGAGGGGGGGACGCATCTTGAGGGATTCAGGTCTGCGATTACCAGGGCAATTAATACTGCGGGTAAAGGACCAATGGGAGGGAAAAACCCTGCTGGTATCCGGGGCGAGGACGTTCGAGAGGGGCTTACCGCAGTGATCAGCCTGAAAGTGGCAAACCCTCAGTTCGAGGGACAGACCAAAACAAAACTGGGGAACAGTGTGGTACGGGGAATCGTTGATTCGCTCGTCTACCAGCAAATCATGCAGTACTTCGAAGAACATCCCCGTGACGTTCAGTCGATCGTTGAAAAAGCACTCCTCGCTGCCAGAGCTCGGGAAGCGGCGAAGAGTGCACGGGAGCTGGCACGGAGGAAGGGCACGCTCGACAGTGCAAGTCTCCCTGGCAAACTTGCTGACTGTTCAGAGCGGGACCCAGCGAAAAGTGAGCTGTATATTGTGGAGGGTGACTCTGCTGGTGGGTCTGCCAAGCAAGGAAGAGACCGCCGTTTCCAGGCTATTCTACCCCTCCGTGGTAAAATCCTGAATGTGGAGAAGGCCAGTCCCCACAAGATCTTCAAAAACGCAGAGATTCTGGCATTAGTGGCTGCCATTGGCTGTGGGGTGACTATGGAGAAGAACACCACCGAAAAGTGTGATGTGGACCGTACCCGGTACCAGCACATCATTATCATGACGGATGCTGATGTGGATGGTGCCCATATCCGCACCTTGCTCCTCACCTTTTTCTACCGGCACATGAGGAACCTCATCGAAGCGGGATTCGTGTACATTGCCCAGCCGCCCCTCTACCGCGCAGCCCGGGGAAAGGAAGAACGGTACGCCTTCCGCGACGATGACCTGAAACGGATCACTGCGGAATTGGGTGAAAAGGGACTGGTTATCCAGCGATATAAGGGGCTAGGAGAGATGAATGCCCAGCAGTTGTGGTCCACCACGATGGATCCCGAACACCGTGTCCTGAAGCAAGTGAGGATAGAGGATGCGAGCTATGCCGATGCTATCTTTGAGAAGCTGATGGGGGAAGACGTAGAAGCCCGGAGGGATTTCATCAAGCGACATGCGAAGGAGGTGACCAACCTTGACATCTGAGGTGCCGGTTAAGAAAGGAATTGGACGGGTGCTGCCGGTCATTGTCGAAGAGGAGATGAAAGCCTCGTACATCGATTACGCGATGAGTGTGATCATCGGCAGGGCGATTCCCGATGTCCGCGATGGGCTGAAGCCCGTCCACCGTCGATCACTTTTCGCGATGTGGGAGATGGGGAACACCCACGATAAACCCTTTAAAAAGAGTGCGAGAGTCGTGGGGGAGGTGATGGGGAAGTACCATCCCCACGGTGATGCCGCCATCTATGATACCATCGTCAAGATGGCCCAGCTGTTCAGTTACCGTGCACCGCTGGTTGAGGGGCAAGGGAATTTCGGTTCCATCGATGGTGATGCCGCTGCAGCCATGCGGTACACTGAAGTGCGGCTCTCTCCCTTTGCCGAGGAGATTCTCCAAGATATTGAGAAAGAGACGGTGCGGTTTGTCCCCAACTTCGATGACTCCCTGAAAGAACCGGTCGTGCTCCCTTCCAAGATCCCGAACCTGCTCGTCAATGGATCAAGCGGAATTGCGGTGGGGATGGCCACCAATATGCCCCCCCACAACTGCGGAGAGGTGTGCCGGGCAGTCTGTGCATATATCGATAATCCGGCAATCACCGTTGATGAACTCCTGAAGATTCTGCCCGGACCAGATTTCCCCACCAAGGGAGTGATCATGGGGACTGCAGGGATCAGGGATGCATACCATAATGGTCAGGGGAAGGTGGTGGTGAGGGGTATCGCTGAGATCGAGGAAGGTAAACGCGGCGACCGGATCATCATCACCGAACTTCCTTTCCAAGTAAACAAAGCCCGTCTCATCGAGCATATTGCAAGCCTGGTCAAAGAGAAGAAGATCGAGGATATCTCTGACATTCGCGATGAATCAGATAAAGAGGGAATCCGGGTAGTCATCGACCTGAAAAAGGGTTCGATGCCTGAGGTGGTCCAGAACCAGCTCTTCAAGCACACAGCCCTGCAGAGCACCTTCGGTATTATCAATCTCGCCATAGTTGACAACCAACCAAAATATCTTCCACTCCCTGCCCTTCTCCAACACTTTGTTGAGCACCGGGTGGAAATCATCCGCAACCGCTCTCTTTTTGACCTGAAAAAAGCAAGAGAGCGGGTCCACATCCTCAGTGGCCTTCTTCTCGCCCTGGATCAGATTGAGCCAGTGATTACCGTTATCCGTGGTTCAGAAAGCGCCGAACAGGCAAAAGATGCGTTGATTGACAGATTCGGACTCGATGAACTTCAGGCTATTGCTATCCTGCAGATGCAGCTCCGCCGTCTTGCCGCACTGGAGCGGCAGAAAATCATTGATGAGCGGGTTAGCCTAAACCGGGAGTGTTCCCGGTTAGAAGTGCTACTCTCTCAGGAGAGTACCATCCGCGACGAAATAAAGCGGGAACTCAGTGAGATGATTGCTCGTTACGGGGATTCCCGCAGGACACAAATCAGTGTGGACGCGATCAATCTGGAGAGAGAGGATCTGATCGAGGATAAACCGGTGATCATCAGCCTCACTTCGATGAACTATATCAAACGGATGGATATTGACACCTACCGTCAGCAGCGGCGGGGAGGAAGGGGTATTATGGGGATGTCTACCCGCGATGAGGATATGGTGGAAGATATCTTCATTGGCAACACCCATGACTACCTCCTGTGTTTCACAGACCGGGGCCGCCTCTACTGGTTGAAGATCTACAATATCCCGGAAGGATTGAGGACCGGGAAAGGGAAGGCGATCATCAACCTCCTGAACCTGAAAGATGAACGTGTCACCGCAGTCATACCAGTCCGTGAATTCCGGCCCGACCGCTTCATCTTCTTTGCCACCAGGAAAGGGCTCGTCATGAAGATCCCGCAGGATGAGTTCTCCCGCCCGAGATCTTCCGGTATCAACGCGATTACCATAAAGGAGGAAGATACCCTCGTGGATGTGAAGGCAACGGACGGAGCGATGGATCTGATCCTCACCACTGCCCAGGGCAGGAGCCTGCGGTTCCACGAGCAGTCGGTCAGGTCTCATCACCGTACC
>JAJRCM010000067.1 GCA_028678965.1 Methanomicrobiales archaeon
ATGATGTTTTTTTCTAAAAAATTTCAACGGCTGTATTATGACGTGTACCAACCCCAATCTGATGCTTATTTAAGATAAAGCAGGGGGGAATGTACATGGTGATACTAGAACATCAGGAGAGACTGGCGATTGCCTTACTGGGCATTACAGTCATTGTCATTGTTGCCGGCCACCTGGTCTTTGGTACAGTTGACCGTTGGCACATGGCAACCCCGTTTACACCTGGGGCGCGCGATGGCGATCTGGTGGTGATTGAGGGGGCGATTGAACGGATTACCCATACGCAGGACGGCGGTCATCTCATTCTCAACATCGGGGGGGTTACGGTATTCATTCCTCATCCTGCGGGAGAAGGACTTGTCTTATATCGTGGGGATAGGATCCGGGTGCTGGGGATTGCTCAGACGTATCAAGGTGAACGGGAAGTGAAGGTATCTGCCCCTGAGGATATCGTACTGCTTGAATAATAGGCCTTGTAACAATGTCAGCGCTTCGGTTTTCAATGTTCGTTGTGAATTAAGGAGGGGTAACGTGCTCTTTTTCCCTCAACCTTCCGCTGTTATACGACTATAAAGGTAGCATATTTCCCATCACCAAAATGGTTCTCATGAAAAGTGCAATGAAATTCCTTTCAGGATGCAACTCATCTTGGATCGGGCAAGGGTAACGGGAGAGCAGAGGTTTTGAACCGATACCGGAATTTTTCAGCGCGGAGCGATGGGGGGTTCTCATCCCGTAACACGATAGGTAGTAACTGAGAAGAGGGATCCGTGGAATCAAAGTTCCCTTCAATCGTTAGAGCGGCCATTAAGAGCTGGAGTTGCACCTTAACCCTCGAGACATGGATGAGATGAGAGTTACCAACGTTGCTTGGACCGATCCAGAGTTGCCACGTATGGTGCTCATGAAGGCGATCTTCGCCGAATTAGGCACTGCCATGCATCGCCGATTAAATCCCGCCTTCCCGCCAGGATCAATCCCTCCTTTACAAGGAAATAGTTTCGCGGATCCCGGTAATGGAGCAGGGCTCGCTGTATCATCTTCTCCCTGCCCTTGGGAATGTGAACCGGTTCCATAGTAAATGGATTGAAACCGGTATGGTACATGGTGGTGGAGGCAGTCATGGGGGTGGGAGTGAAATCCTGCACCTGTTCGGTATAGAGGTGGTGGTCTCGCAGGTATTCGGCAAGCTCAATCATATCATCAATGGTACATGTTGGATGACCGGACATGAAGTACGGGAGCAGGTACTGTTTCTTTCCCATAGTTTTTGTGATTGTATCGAACATCTTCCTGAATTCTTCGAAAGACTGTTTCCCAGGCTTGTTCATGCAAGAAGTTACCTTTTCAACGATGTGCTCGGGCGCAACCTTGAGGTGCCCAGAAATATGGTAGCGACAGAGCTCATCGAGCCAGGGAAGGGCATCGGTATCCACGAGATCATGCCGGATACCCGATCCAACAAAGACTTTTTTAACGCCCGGAATCTGGCGAATCCTTCTTAGGAGCTCCACTTCCTTTCGGAGAGCGCTCTTCAGGGAGTTGCATGACGTTGAACATTGCCGGTCACTGCAGGGATCCCCCTCTTCCCATCTCACACACTGCAGACCGAACATATTTGCGGTCGGTCCGCCGATATCCTGCACCACCCCTCTGAATTCCATCATCCGTGTGAATCCTTCCACCTCCCGTACGATGGACGCAATAGACCTGTTCTGGATGATCCGGCCCTGATGATGCGTAAGGGCACAGAACGCGCAGCCCCCGAAACAACCCCTATGACTGACGACTGAAAATTTCACCGGGGCGAGCGCGGGTATCTCAGAAGTATAGGAAGGATGCGCATTTCTTGTATAGGGCAATTCATAAATGTGATCCAGTTCTTCGGTGGTGAGTGGTTGTGCCGGTGGATTCTGGATGACCACGGTTTTGGGGTGTGTTTGTACTACTGGCCTCCCCCTGAAGGGATCCTGTTCCCGATAATGCATGGCAAATGCCTCAGCGTATGCCCTCCGGTCTTTGGCTACCGCTGAGTACCCGGGAATCTCACAGCAGTCAATAACTGGCCGGTTTTTACGCCATTCCCCCAGGTCCAGAGTCACCATCGTTCCCGGAATATCCTGTATCGTGGTGATCGCTTCACCCTGGTCAAGGCGCCGTGCTATCTCGATAACCTGGGACTCACCCATACCGAACACCAGGAGATCAGCAGGAGCATCCGCAAGAATAGACTGTCTCACCCGATCTTCCCAGTAATCATAATGCGCGAAGCGGCGGAGGCTCGCCTCGATGCCACCGATTACAATGGGTGTGTCACGGAACGTGGCATGGAGGCGCTGGGTATAGACAATTGTTGCCCGATCCGGTCGGCGCTGGATCCCCCCGGGTGAATAGACATCCCGCTTGCGGTGTTTTCCCTTTGCTGTATAGGCATTTACCATGGAGTCGACATTTCCAGCAGTAACTCCGAAGAATAACCGTGGTATCCCCAGTCGCGCGAAATCCTCATTCGTGGTCCAGGTAGGCTGGGAAATCACCCCTACCCGATATCCCTCATCCTGCAGCACTCTTCCAATGACTGCAGTACAGAAGAGGGGGTGATCGACATATGCATCCCCCGACACAAGGATAATATCGAACTCCTTGATGCCCTGCTGCGCTGCTTCGTCCATCGACATCGGAAGAAAGGAATCCGTGATGCGGGAATGTCGTTTCCTGCCCATTCTGCTCCTTTCCCACTTCCATTCACAGGAAGATGAAGGTATGTATCAGCACGATCATCGATTCTCTCCATCCCTCCTGGAAGATACGGTATCGAGAGATTGTACCGGGGAATGCAGGAGGGTTCCAGTTCGCCCCACGTCAAGGGGAGGGTAATCACGTTTCATGTGACTTCCTTCACCAATCCCTGGTGAACGGAGGATACCCTACCATCGGAGAGGGGGGGGGCCGTCTCATACCATATATCCTGAATCATTTTTAATTCAGCAAGAGACGAACGGGGATCCCCTCACGAACTGGTAGTAGTGAGGCTGTTCCGTTCTGATACGCCCGTTTTTCGGGGGCTCGGGATCGCATTTGAACCATTATGTCCACTGATGATTTATCGCTTGGATCTTATCATGGATGGATAGTCACAGGTAACAAGTTACTTATCTGAAGAATGATCACCACTCAATGGTGACCATACTGTGGATTTCATTGCTATCATCACCGCAATAGTCATCCTTGTAATTATTGTCGGTATCATCCTGTTCTTTATTGGCGTGTATAACCGGTTTTTCAGCCTGAAAAACGCGGCCGAATCAACCCTTGGCCAGATTAAAGTGGCAATGAAGAAACGCCTTGATATGATTGAACAGCTGCTCGGTGCGGTGAAGAGCTATGCAAAATTCGAGCGTGAGACGTTGGAGAAGATCACCGGGCTGCGAGCGAGCGTTCTCTCAGCAGGATCAGGAGCCAGTGAGATTAACCGGGTGGAGAGGGAGTCGCGGGCTCTTCTCGGCAACCTATTTGCTGTGGCAGAAGCCTACCCCGACCTGAAAACCTCAGAGACCGTTAAGAACCTGATGGATTCCATCCAGGGAGTTGAAGGGGAGATCGCACGGCAGCGATATACCTATAACAATATCTGCCAGCAGTTCAATACCATGCTGGATACCATCCCCTCGAATATTATCGGCCGTCTCATAGGTCTCGTTAAGCTCCTGTATCTGGAGTTCGAAGAGCAGATCCAGCGGGCACCAAAGATCGAGTTCTAAGGGCGATGCCGTGAGTGAGACCAGCCAGCTGGCCATTCTTTTCACCCTTACCCTGGTACTAGGGATTGCGGGGATATCCTTACTGGCGATTATGCCGACCCTCACTGAGGGGGATGTGGTGTGGGACAGTTATGAGGCGGTATTCCATAGCAATGGGTCATTTGAGGAACGAATCCTTACCGAAATAAAAAGCGGAGGATCCTACCGAATGATTTTCCGCTATTGGGATGATCCGCTCTCCTTTAATCCCCTTTCCACTCCGTATGTTCAATTTGTCGATGCTGATGGGCCTGCAGGGACCTACACCTATGTGAAGGATTACCGTGGGGAGGTTCGCGTGGTATCAGTAGCGGGTGCAGCGGTTCTCCCCCAGATTGCACAGCTGGCCTACGCGAATGAAGTGGGGGCATATAATCCTGCGTACTATGCCAGTGGCACCTATGCTCTTTCAGGAGAGTATATACTCCACCCCCCGGTGCAATATGATGATGATGCGAGTCATCTGAACCTGAAATTACTCCGAGGTGATCACCCTCGGATCAGAGAAGTAACCATTCGCCTTCCCGCGGCCTATATCCTCAACGTATACCCAAGACCCCCCTCCCTTTCAGTAGAGCGAAACGGTGAATGGGTCATCCTCAGCGGGGATCTTCCGCGAGACGCACTCCTCGAAGTGGAGACACTCCTTTCTCCAGAGTATGCCGGGGTGACCAGTGGGTTTCCGGTAAAAGAGGTGGGAGTCAGGAGTATGACAGAGTCTGCCCAACGCGCCTATATCATCCCATACCAGCTGGCCTCAATCCTCGAGAGTGCAGGGAAGGTGCTGGTCATTCTCATGCCGTTTCTTCTTCTATTCGTATATCAGCGGTATGGGAGGGAGCGATCCTTTACGGTCCCTGAATTCCTGAGTGTCACGCCGTCCACCCGACTTCGCCCATGGCAGGTGAACCTGCTCTTCAAGAAAGATGCCCTTGATTTTGATGAAGACGGGTTCTATGCTACCCTTCTTGACCTCCATCGGAAAAAGAAAATAACCATGACCGAGAAGGAGGGTGGGAAGGGATACACTATCCACATCCATGAGAAGGTGAGCGAGGATCCCTACGAGCAAAGGGTCATCAACGCCCTCCGTAATATGGGACAGTACGAGGTGGTGGATACTGACGCCCTCAATGACCTCGCAACACGGGCAGCTAAAAACCTCCTTGAGGAGCGGGAGCTTATCGGGTACCAGCGCACGCTTGTTGGGCTCACCCATCAGGTGGACCGCCAGATAGCGTATGACTATATTGTTGACGGACGAACAGTGCTCATTCCCCTCCTCATTCTTGCGGCCATCCCCTGCGCAATCTCCGTCCTTTTATTCGCCATTACTCCCATCTCCTCAATCCTTGCTCCTTCAGCAGCCGTCCTGTTCCTCATTTCTGCCATCCAGGTCGGAATTGCTGCCCTCTTTCCTTCAACTCTCTTCGGACACTGGAAGAATGATCACTTCAGGGAGAAACTGGAGTGGGATGCCTTCCGTCATTTCCTCACCAATCTCGCCCTGATCCAGCAATACACTCCACAAGACCTCTCCATGTGGGGAGAATGGCTGGTATTCGGCACGGCGCTGGGCGTGGGAGATAAGGTTGAGGAGGCTATGCAGGAACTCAAAGTCGATGCGCCTGCTGCTGGCGTACCACTTCATCCTCGGTTTGCGTTCCTCCCCATCATCGGCTTCCACCCGCCCAGCCAGGGTGGTAGCGGTGGCGGCTTCGGGGGTGGCGGAGGATTTGGCGGCGGTGGTGGGTTTGGTGGCGGTGGTGGTGGTGCTCGCTGATTTCAGGCGAGCACAATAACTATCTTCTCAGACGGTGTACGCTCATGGCGAATCATGGGTAATCTCACCGTCGCGGTCATTGGGTCACCTGGCTAGGCTGGAAACCTGGGAAAGAAAGGAACGACCTCCGATATTACATTCTATAATCTGAAGAGGGGTGACCACACGGTGACCTTTCTTGAGCCAGCCAGATATCCCGAACGTCTCTCCTCCCTTTTTTATTCTGTGTCCCTGGCGACTATGGCGCTGGTGGTGGTGGATGATCTCTCCCCCGCATTCGGGGAATGCGTGATCATGCTCCATACGGCAGGTATCAAGGAAGGATACCTCGTCACACGGAATTATATCATTCTCCCTACACCGGACAACTTGACGGTGGATGGTGGTATACCGATGAATCAGGTGGAGGGTAAAGAGGTTCGGAGGAGGGCAAGGAGCTGATCAGTACCCGTTACTAGTTCTGCAGACTGGGCGAGCATCAGGTTCACCCGTGCTCCAGTCCCCGCCATCCGTACGTCGGTGCGCAATGCGATGACCCTGATCCCGTATGCTGTGGCATATCCCATCTCCCACGCCGTACCAGAGTCAGTATCCGGACCGTCACAAACTGCCACCACCACATCAGCACTCTGAAGGGCTTTGAGGTGAGCGGTAAAGAGGAGAGCACTTTCCTCGGATCCGCGCTGGGTACACCCTTCCCCCTGTTCCTGGGGGAGATATACTTCATGACCGTCCGAGTGGAGGAGATCCCTCAGATGACAGTTAAATATCCGCTCTGCTTCGGTGAAGAGGGGAGCGGCGAGGTAGATGCGTATCACCTGTCGGGTAGCGGAAGACACCTTTTGAAGGACTGGATGTTCCTTCCGTGAAGAGGGCAGAGAGTTACCACCGTGACGCTCACCACCCTGAGTAAGGGATTGATGAGACGAGGAATCTCGGCCTTCCCTTTGCAGAGGGATGGATATGTCTTCATCAGTGGAACCCGACGCGCTGCAGGAGATTATTGCGTGGATTTGGAGTGGCTGGTGACATGCACCGATATATCTATACAGATAGGGGGGACGGGGTATCGGATGTGGACTTCCATCCGATAACAATCGTGGACAGTTAGGTAGGTACATTATAATCCTGTACTGCGTCATTGACCATAGATGATCCCCCTCATCGCCTACCGTGACAATACGTGCGACCCCCGTAAATGTTCGGTGGAAAAAATGCACCGATTTCACTTGGTGCGTATTGTCGGGCGTTTGAGGGCAATTCCCCGTACCACCATACTGCTTGATCCAACCGCCGAACAGGCACTCTCGCCGGCAGACCACAGACCGCGATCCCTTACGGTCCTGGACTGTTCCTGGGCAGTCCTTGATACCGCTGCCGTCCAATCGCTTCGGCATCGCAGGGCTCTACCTTTCCTCCTTGCTGCAAACCCCATCAATTTTGGAAAACCCTTTACCCTCTCCTCAGTCGAAGCCTTTGCTGCTGCATTGCAGATACTGGGGGAGCGGGAGCAGGCAGAAAAAATATTGTCTATTTTCAATTGGGGTCCACGATTTCTTGAACTGAATGCGGAGCCCCTTTCCCGCTATGCGCAAGCCCGGGACAGCGCGGAGATTATAGACATTCAGGCATCGTACCTGTGATAAGGGGGTAACTACCCCAATTGGATCCTCATTGAGTAATCGATAATGTCCCCGGGTGTTCTCTTTTTCCCGTCAAGTATGGGGGTGACGGGGGGAACAAACCCCCCTGTTTCGTGATGAGAGCCTCTGATTTCCATTCAGTATAATCGTTCTCACCTGCCGATCCTGCCCATTACCACAAGATACCCTTCCAGAATGATTGGCCAGCTGAACACCATATCTACATCACACGAGTATGAGTGGTTCCCTATGGTATCAGGGAACGATGGCCAGAAAACGTCACACCTACCTAATGAAGGTGGGGACACATAAATACAACGACCAGCTCCTTTTATGCTATTCCCCTGTTACTGATCGTTGTATGATCAAGGTTGCCATCAACGGCTACGGGACCATCGGAAAACGGGTGGCAGATGCGGTAGCTGCCCAAAAGGATATGAAAGTGATCGGTGTCTCCAAGACTCGTCCCAGCGCTGAGGCCTTCGTGGCAAAAAGCCGAAACTTCCCACTCTATATCGCAGACATCTCGAAAAAGTCCCCGTTTGAAGCTCTTAAACTTCCAATAAGCGGTTCAGTGGAGGAGATGATCAAACAGGCCGACGTGGTGGTGGATGCCACCCCGGGCGGTGTTGGGGAGAAGAATAAACCACTGTATGAGAAGATGGGAGTGAAGGCCCTCTTCCAGGGGGGCGAGGAACACGAACTGACGGGATTTTCATTCTGTTCTGACTGCAACTATCGTGAGGCGATTGACCGGCAGTTTGTCCGGGTGGTCTCCTGTAACACCACGGGCCTCTGCCGGGTCATCAAATCCATGGACACTGCCTATGGTGTGAAGCGGGTCAGGGCGGTGATGGTTCGAAGGGGTTCAGATCCTGGAGAGGTCAAACGTGGACCAATAGATGCTGTGGTCCTGGACCCGATCACCATCCCTAGCCACCACGGGCCGGATGTTCAGACCGTACTTCCCCATATCCCCATTGTCACGATGGCGATGGTCGTACCTACCACCTTCATGCATATGCATGCGGTCCAGATGGAACTTGCAAGGCCGGCGACGCGGGAGGGGGTTCTCGAGGTATTCAGGCGTCACCCTCGCATTGGTTTAATCGGAAAAGGGACAGGAATCGGGAGCACGGCGGAATTGAAAGAGTATGTGATGGACCTGGGAAGACCCCGATCCGATCTCTGGGAGAATGGAATCTTTGAGGGATCGGTAACGGTGATAGACAACGATCTTTACCTCTTCCAGGCAATCCACCAGGAAGCGGATGTGGTGGTGGAGAATGTAGATGCCATTCGGGCTGTAAGTGGTGTGGTGAAAGAGCCTGATGTGTCCATCCGCATGACCAATGAGGCATTGGGGTTCAAGCCCCTCCGCTAGTGTTCTGCGGCGTTCTCCAACTGAGAGATCGTAATCCCCTTTCCCACTTTTTATTATCCTTCTCTGATTGGTGGAATAACCATTAACACCCGTGATCACCAACGTACTGTAATGGATTCATTCTCCCTGGCGACACGAAATACGGTTGAGGTAATCACTGAGGAGGATCTCCGTTCTTTGCTAACGCACCGAGAAAAGAAAGTCTATGCTGGGTATGAGCCCAGCGGGGAGATTCATCTCGGACATCTGGTCACTATCAATAAGTTGATTGACCTCCAGCAGGCAGGTTTTGATGTTGTTGTCCTGCTCGCAGACCTCCACGCGTTTCTGAACAGGAAGGGATCCATGGAGGAGGTCAAGGAGCTCGCTGAATACAATCGCTCCTGTTTTGAGGGTCTGGGTCTTAAAGGAGTGAGATATGTCCTCGGGTCGGAGATGCAGTTGGATCCCGACTATCAACTCCTGGTACTCCAGCTCTCCCAGCAGATTACTCTCAACAGGGCGACGAGGAGTATGGATGAAGTGGGACGGCAGATGGATCATCCTATGGTCTCCCAGATGATCTATCCCATCATGCAGATGGTGGATATCGCCATGCTGGGTCTGGATGCTGCGGTGGGGGGGATTGACCAGCGAAAGATCCACATGCTTGCTCGCGAGCATCTCCCCCTCGTTGGATTCAGTGCCCCGATCTGTATCCACACTCCCCTCCTTATGGGCCTCGATGGTCAGAAGATGTCGTCATCGAAAGGGAACTATATCTCTGTAGCTGACAGTGAGCAGGAGATTAAAAAGAAGATGGAGGGGGCATTCTGTCCTCCCGGAATAGAGGATAACCCGGTGCTCCAGATCTTTCGGTACCATATCTTTCCAAGGTCTCCGAAGGTCTCTATTATCCGTCCGCAGAAATTCGGGGGAGATATCGAATTCCAAACGTATGAGGAGCTTGAGGCAGCCTATAGCGGGGGGAGGCTCCATCCCCTTGATATGAAGCGAGGTGCCGCTACCCACCTCATCGATATCCTGCGGAGTGTGCGTGACTACCTGCACTAGGTGGGGGGACCGTGGACCGGGATGAGATCCAATCGCGTCTGGATCGGGAACTGCACTCCCATGGAGCTAGGCTGAAAGATGCTGACCAGTGGAAAGTGCGGCAGGATGTCTTTGATGAGGCTACTCTTATTGCCCTCTACCGGCTTGCAAATAAAAAAATCATCTCTTCCATTGGCGGTGCATTGAGTACCGGTAAAGAGGCAAATATTTTCCTTGGGGAGAAGGATGGTCAGCTGATCGTTATCAAGATTTACATGATCAGAACGGCCAATTTCAAGGCTATGACCGACTATCTTGATGGTGACCCACGGTTTGCCAATGTCCGGAGGATAAAGAAGGAGATCATTTTTGCCTGGACCAGGAAGGAGTATAGTAACCTCATGCGGGCACAGGAGGCAGGAATTGCAGTACCTAAACCCCTGGCTTTTAACCGCAACATTCTCCTCATGGAATTTCTGGGGAAGGATGAAAAACCCTATCCCCAGCTCAGACTTGCCATGATGGAGGATGCCGAGAAAATCTACCATCTGATCCTGGAATATATGGAGATACTCTGTAAGAAGGCACGCCTCATACACGCTGATCTCAGTGAGTACAATATCCTTCTCGGAGACAGACCGTACCTGATCGATATGGGACAGTCGGTCACTCTCGACCATCCCCGCGCCATGCAGTTTCTCATAAGGGATATAGCCAATGTAAACAGGTTTTTCAAGAGCTATTGCGATACTATTGCGGACAAAGAGCTATTCGGGAAGATCACAGAGGGCATTATCCAGGAGCCATGAATGTTCCCGATGGAGTGGTCCTGATGACAACCCAGGAGATAAAAATTTCCAGTGACAGGATTGGGGTCCTGATTGGTAAAGCCGGTTTAACCAAGCGTGAGATAGAGGAGCAGACGCACACCACAATCCAGGTGGATAGCAAGGAGGGTATGGTAGCGGTTGGGGGTGAGGATCCTCTGGGGGTGGTGACCGCGGTTGAGGTGATTGAAGCCATCAACCGGGGATTTTCTCCTGAACGAGCGTTCAATCTGATGAAAGATGAAGATCTCCTTCTCGATATTATCGACCTTGGTGGAGTCGTTGAAACGTCACGGCAGTTGGAGCGGGTCAGGGGTCGAATCATTGGGAAGGATGGGCGGTCGCGGGAGCAGATTGAGGATATGACCGGGACAGCCCTCTCAGTGTATGGGAGAACCATATCCATCATCGGGCCCTTCGAACAGGTGAAAACGGCCCGTGCAGCCATTGAGATGCTCATCAAGGGAGTTCCCCATGAAACGGTCTTCTCCTTCCTGGACAAAAAGAAGCGTGAGGCAAAACAGGACCTGATTACCTATTATTATTAGCATCTGCCTTTTTGGCGTTTCCACTGGAATTATGATGATCCGGAACTGTTCAATCCTGAAGAGATTTCCAATAATAAGCCTTTTTGCAGTGGAAACAAGGGGGTTGGGGTGAGAATCGCCGATTTACCCATCCCCCCTTCTCTGAAGGAGCATTATGTCGGGGTGGGTATCACGGACCTGTACCCTCCACAGGTGGCCTGCATCGAGCGGGGAGTTCTGAGCGGTAAGAATCTTCTTATTGCCATCCCAACAGCGAGCGGAAAGACCCTTGTCGCAGAGATGGCCATGCATCACCATGCTGCTCAAGGGGGTCGCTGCCTTTATATCGTACCCCTGAAGGCACTCGCCAGCGAAAAATTCGATGAATTTGGGGGAAAAGGACTCAAGGTGGGTATCGCTACCGGTGATTATGACCGGCGGGACGAATTCCTGGGAAGAAATGATATCATTGTCGCTACCAGCGAGAAAGTGGATTCCCTGGTACGAAACAGGGCTCCATGGCTGGGGTCGATAACTCTCCTCGTCATAGATGAAGTACATCTTCTGGATGATGCCGATCGTGGTCCCACGCTGGAGATGGTGATTACCAAGCTTCGGTACCTGAATCCCGGCATGCAGGTCATTGGACTCAGTGCAACCATCGGCAATCCTGAGATCCTTGCTGCATGGCTCGATGGGGAGGCAGTCACCTCCTCATGGAGGCCGGTAGAACTGCGGGAGGGTATCTATCATCGGGGGCGCATCATCTTCCCTTCCTCAGAGCGGGTAGTCCCTCCGGTCTCGAAATTTGATGATCTCAACCTGGTCATGGATATCGTTGCTGAGGGAGGACAATGCCTTGTATTTGTGAATTCCCGGCGCAATGCTGAGGCGTTCGCACGGCGAGCCGGAGGGGCATTTGGAGTGGGGAGCGATCGATGTATGGAACTCTCCCTTCGTCTCCAATCTATGGCTGAGACTGAGGGGGAGCGGGAACTGGCCTTGTGTATCGCCCGGGGTGCTGCATTCCACCACGCAGGACTGAAAAAAGGAGTCCGATCCCTGGTTGAGGGTGGTTTCAGGGAGGGGGCAATCCGGTGTATTGCATCCACCCCCACGCTCGCTGCTGGGCTGAACCTTCCTGCCCGCAGGGTCATCGTCAGAGATTATCACCGCTATGAGGCGGGGGAGGGCATGGTCCCCCTCCCCGCGAGAGAGTATCATCAAATGGCCGGACGGGCTGGCCGCCCACGGCTTGATCCCTATGGGGAGGCAATTCTGATTGCCAAGGAACGAGGGGATATAGAACGTCTCTCTGAGTGGTACATCAATGCCCCACCAGAGGGGGTTCATTCTCGTTGTGCAACGGTTTGGGCGCTCTGCGCTCATATTCTCTCCCTCATAGCCACCGGATTCGCCCAGCGCCGGCAAAAACTAGAGGCATTTCTGGAACGAACGTACTACCACCATGAGCGGGGAGATTCGGCGGTGATGGGTTCGGTCCTGACCCGTTCCATCTCCTACCTCACAGATGCAGAAATGGTGGTCACATTGGGAGACCGGTATACAGCCACAGAATATGGTATACTTGTTTCCCGCTTGTATTTGGATCCACGAAGTGCGCAGATTATAACGTCAGCTCTCGCCGCTGCACCCGATTTTTCAGATGTGGCGTTCCTTCAGGTGGTGTGCAGTACTCCTGATATGCCCACCCTCAGTGTGCGGCGTAATGATGGGGCGCTTCTCGATCGATTGATTAAAAGAAGTGGGGACGAGCTGTGGTGTGAGGTGCCCTTTCTCGGGGAGGCGGAGATGGAGTCATTCTACCGCAGTCTGAAGACGGCGGTTCTCCTTGATGAATGGGCAAATGAGGTGAGTGAAGCAGTTATCTGCGAGCACTTCGGGATTGGTGGGGGCGATCTCTACACCATGGTGGAGAGCATCAACTGGCTCCTCCATGCCGGTGGGCGACTCTCTGCAATGTTCTCCCCGCAGTTCTCATCGCCTCTTGCTGCACTGGAGCTCAGAGTGAGACACGGGATAAAACCGGAACTCCTCCCCCTCATACGTTTGCGGGGTATTGGGCGGGTTCGGGCCCGACGGCTCTTCAACAATGGTATGACCGATCCTGCCTCCCTTCTTGCAGCAGGCAGGGAGCGGATCGTTCCCATACTTGGTGCGGGGATCACGGAGCAGGTTTTCACCCAGCTGGAGAGCAAGGCACCAGCGCAGGGATTGGAGGGTACGGATCTTCAGTCATCGCTGGGGGAATTCCCATGATCGACAATGCCGAGGAGTTTGAGGTAAAGGGTGGATATGCAGAAATTTTTGATGTAGATGAATTTTTAAGAGCTATCCGGGCGATCGGGATCGCGCGGGCATGCCGGGTTGTTTGCCTTGATGCAGATCGACTTGCTGGTACGCCGCATGCAGTGGCAGCAGTAATCCACGCGATGAGGGCGTGGGATAGGAGATCCGGCATTGCCGATTCAATCGAGATGGAGATACTCTGTTATGCCTCAGGGAGCCGCCAGTGCAGCGCTGCCCAAACATTCGGGATTCACCGTGGTTCGAACCGTTTATATATTGCCGTATTCCCTCCCAAGCAGGGAGCAGTAAAAGACCTGCAGAAACTCGTGACGTTTACCAATGATTGCTGGGATGAACTGACCGGAGAGAAGAGGCGGCGGCTTGGAGAGCTTTTTCATATTACCTCCCTGGAGCTCGCGGCTGCGGGAGAAGAAAAATTCCGGGAACTTGTTCTTGAACGGGTCGCCCTTCTTGATGTCTATAAATAACGGGTGAAGTATGAGCTCTATCGATGCCTTTGAGATTGGGGGTTAAATTCTGGATGTGCAAATTTCTGCAGGAACTGAGTTAACGTCTTGCGTGGGAGATGATGTGTCTGATTTCCGGGATGATGAGTTCTTCTACTGCAAGCTGTGCGGCGTGTGGTGATCCCGGAATACAGAACACTGCCCGAGAATTGATGATGCCTGC